>NZ_JOGV01000014.1:0-134293 GCF_000721365.1 Streptomyces sp. NRRL F-5650
GGCGCACCAGCGCGGCATGCGCGTGATCATCGACTTCGTCATGAACCACACCAGCGACCAGCACCCGTGGTTCCAGGAGTCCCGCAAGAACCCCGACGGTCCCTACGGCGACTACTACGTCTGGGCCGACGACGACAAGCAGTTCCAGGACGCGCGGATCATCTTCGTCGACACCGAGGCGTCGAACTGGACCTACGACCCGGTGCGCAAGCAGTACTACTGGCACCGGTTCTTCTCCCACCAGCCGGACCTCAACTACGAGAACCCGGCCGTGCAGGAGGAGATGATCTCCGCGCTGAAGTTCTGGCTGGACCTGGGCATCGACGGGTTCCGGCTGGACGCGGTGCCGTACCTCTACCAGGAGGAGGGCACCAACTGCGAGAACCTGCCGCGCACCCACGACTTCCTCAAGCGGGTGCGCAAGGAGATCGACGCGCAGTACCCGGACACGGTGGTGCTGGCGGAGGCCAACCAGTGGCCCGAGGACGTCGTCGACTACTTCGGCGACTACGCCGCCGGCGGCGACGAGTGCCACATGGCCTTCCACTTCCCCGTCATGCCCCGCATCTTCATGGCGGTCAGGAGGGAGTCGCGCTATCCGGTCTCCGAGATCCTCGCCAAGACCCCGGCCATCCCCTCCGGCTGCCAGTGGGGCATCTTCCTGCGCAACCACGACGAGCTGACCCTCGAAATGGTCACCGACGAGGAACGCGACTACATGTACGCGGAGTACGCCAAGGACCCGCGCATGCGCGCCAACATCGGCATCCGCCGCAGGCTGGCCCCGCTCCTCGACAACGACCGCAACCAGATCGAGCTGTTCACCGCCCTGCTGCTGTCCCTGCCCGGCTCGCCGATCCTCTACTACGGCGACGAGATCGGCATGGGCGACAACATCTGGCTCGGCGACCGCGACGCCGTGCGCACCCCCATGCAGTCGGCTTCCAGGTGACGAACGTCGAGGCGTCCATGGCCTCGCCCTCGTCCCTGCTGCACTGGACCCGGCGCATGATCGAGATCCGCAAGCAGAACCCGGCCTTCGGCCTCGGCACCTACACCGAGCTGCCCTCGTCCAACCCGGCGATCCTGGCCTTCCTGCGCGAGTACGGCGACGACCTGGTGCTGTGCGTCCACAACTTCTCGCGGTTCGCGCAGCCCACGGAGCTGGACCTCAGCGCCTTCGGCGGACGCCACCCGGTCGAGCTGTTCGGCGGGGTCCGCTTCCCGGCGGTCGGCGACCTGCCGTACCTGCTGACCCTCGGCGGGCACGGCTTCTACTGGTTCCGGCTCCGCAAGGACGCCGTCTAGATCCGGCCCCGTCCCCGGGCGGGGCGGTTTCCGCCGTTCCGCCCGGGGCACGCATCAGTAACCACCCCGACGCTCCGGGGAAAGGACGCGACGCCATGTCGGAAGCCGTCATACGCACCGTCACGAGCCCGCCGGACCTTCTGCCGTCCCTGGCCCCGCTGCTGCGCGAGTGGCTTCCACGGCAGCGCTGGTTCGCCGGCAAGGGGCGTCCGGTCACCGGCTTCTCCCTGGTCGCGGCCACCGACCTGCTCCCCGCCGACTCCCGCCTCGGCCTCCACCACGTCCTGGTCCGCGCCCACCAGCAGGACGCGCCGGCCGGGGCCGCGGCCGAGGGGCCCGGCGACTGCTACCAGCTCCTCATAGGCACCCGCGAGGCGCTGCCGCCCCGGCTCGCGCCCGCGCTGATCGGCCATGTGACCGAGGGCCCGGCGGCCGGACGCACCGCCTACGACGCCCTGTACGACACCCGCCCCGCCGAGGTGCTGCTGGAAGCACTGCGCACGCGGGCCCGCATCGGGGCACTGCGCTTCGAGCGGGCACCGGAGCAGGACATACGTGCCGGGCTGGTGCCGCGGCTGACGACCGCCGAGCAGTCGAACTCGTCGGTCGTGTACGGAGATACGTTCATCCTCAAGGTGCTGCGCCTAATCGTGCCCGGCGTCAACCCCGACCTGGAGCTGCCGCTGGCCCTGGCCCGCGAGGGCTGCCCCCGGGTGCCCGCGCCCGCGGGGTGGATGGTGGCGGACCTGGACGGCCGGACCTGGGTGCTGGGCGTGCTCCAGCCCTTCCTCCAGGGCGCCACCGACGGCTGGGAACTGGCGCTGCGCGAGCTGGCCAAGGGCGAGGACTTCGCCGCCGAGGCCCGTGCGCTCGGGCGGGCCACCGCCGAGGTGCACTCCGCGCTGGCCCGCGCGCTGCCGACCGTCACCCTCGGCCACGCCCACACGCGGCAGCTCGCCGAGGGCATGGCCGCGCGGCTTCAGGAGGCGGCGCGGGCCGTGCCGCCGCTGCGGCCGTACGAACCCGCGCTGCGGACCGCGTTCACGGCGCTGGCCGACCTGGCCGCCGAGGGCCGTAGCTGGACCGCCCAGCGGGTCCATGGCGACCTGCACCTCGGCCAGTGCCTGCGCGCGCCCGGCGGGGAATGGTCGCTGATCGACTTCGAGGGGGAGCCCGCGCGGTCCCTGGCCGAGCGCCGGCTGCCGCAGCCGGCGGTGCGGGACGTCGCGGGGATGCTGCGTTCCTTCGACTACGCCGCCCACGCGGCCGGCGTGCACGGGCCGGGCTGGTCCGAGTCCTGCCGGGCCGCGTACTGCACCGGGTACGCGCAGGCCGGCGGCCGCGACCCGCGCACCGACCCGGTGCTGCTGCGCGCCTACGAGACGGACAAGGCGGTCTACGAGGTCCTGTACGAGGCCCGGCACCGCCCCGACTGGCTGGAGGTGCCGCTGGCGGCGGTGCGCCGCCTGTCCGTGCCCGACCCGGCATGACGCCCCCGCCCGCCCACGTCCCGCCCAGGAGGCTCCGCCCGTGACCCCCCGCCCCTCGTCCAGCGGCCCCGACCCGAGGAAGACGACCGGGAAGAAGACGGCCGGCACCGGGAAGAAGCCCGCCAAGACCGCGAAGCCCGCGAAGAAGAAGGCGCCCCGGAAGCTGACCGTCGGCTCCCCCGGGGCCGCGCCCGCCGTCTCCCCCGCGCCGGACGCGGCCGACCGGGAGCGGCTGCTCGCCGGCACGCACCACGACCCGCACGCGGTGCTCGGGGCCCACCGGGTGCCCGGCGGTGTCGCGTTCCGGGCACTACGGCCGTACGCCCTCGCGGTGACCGTGCTCTGCGGCGAGCTGAGGGTCGAACTGCACGACGACGGGGACGGGTTCTTCTCCGGCCTCGTACCGCTGGAGGAGGTGCCGGTCCACCGGCTCCTGGTGGCGTACGAGGGGACGGTCCAGGAGGCCGAGGACCCGTACCGCTTCCTGCCCACCCTGGGCGAGCTGGACCTGCACCTGATCGGCGAGGGCCGGCACGAGCAGCTCTGGCGGGCACTCGGCGCGCACCCGACGACACTGGACGGGGTGGCGGGCACCCGCTTCGCGGTGTGGGCGCCGAACGCGCGGGGCGTCCGGGTGGCCGGCGGGTTCAACTTCTGGGACGGCACCGCCCATCCGATGCGCTCCCTCGGCTCGACCGGCGTGTGGGAGCTGTTCCTGCCCGGAGTCGGCGCGGGCGAGCCGTACAAGTTCGAGATCACCCGGCCCGACGGTTCGCGCACCTTCCGCGCCGACCCGCTGGCCCGCCGTACGGAGGTCCCGCCGGCCACGTCCTCGGTCGTGCACGCCTCGGACTACACGTGGGGCGACGGGGAGTGGCTGGCCCGCCGCGCGGACACGCCCGCGCACGAGGCGCCGATGTCGGTGTACGAGGTCCACCTGCCGTCCTGGCGCCCCGGCCTCACGTACCGCGAGCTGGCGGAGCAGCTCCCCGCGTACGTCTGCGACCTGGGCTTCACGCACGTGGAGCTGATGCCGGTCGCCGAGCACCCCTTCGGCGGTTCCTGGGGCTACCAGGTCACCGGTTTCTACGCGCCCACCGCCCGGCTCGGCGACCCCGACGACTTCCGGTACCTGGTGGACCGGCTGCACCAGGAGGGCATCGGCGTCCTGATGGACTGGGTGCCGGCGCACTTCCCGCGCGACGACTGGGCGCTGGCCGAGTTCGACGGGCGCCCGCTGTACGAGCACTCCGATCCGCTGCGGGCGGCGCACCCGGA
Organism: Streptomyces sp. NRRL F-5650; assembly: GCF_000721365.1. Classification (NCBI taxonomy): domain Bacteria; kingdom Bacillati; phylum Actinomycetota; class Actinomycetes; order Kitasatosporales; family Streptomycetaceae; genus Streptomyces; species Streptomyces sp. NRRL F-5650. Next base: position 4,077 of record NZ_JOGV01000014.1, read on the forward strand.
CTGGGGGACGCTGGAGTTCGACTTCGGGCGCCGGGAGGTGCGCAACTTCCTGGTGGCCAACGCCGTGTACTGGTGCGAGGAGTTCCACATCGACGGGCTGCGCGTGGACGCGGTCGCCTCGATGCTGTACCTGGACTACTCGCGCGAGCCGGGCGAGTGGACGCCGAACGAGCACGGCGGCCGGGAGAACCTGGACGCGGTGGCGTTCCTCCAGGAGATGAACGCGACGGTCTACCGGCGGGTGCCCGGCGTGGTGACGGTGGCGGAGGAGTCCACGGCCTGGGACGGGGTCACGCGGGCCACCCACCACCAGGGGCCGAGCGGCTTCGGCGGGCTCGGCTTCGGACTGAAGTGGAACATGGGCTGGATGCACGACTCCCTGGAGTACATGAGCCACGAGCCGGTGCACCGCAAGTACCACCACGGGGAGCTGACCTTCTCCATGGTGTACGCGTACAGCGAGAACTACGTGCTGCCGATATCCCACGACGAGGTGGTGCACGGCAAGCGGTCCCTGGTGTCGAAGATGCCCGGCGACTGGTGGCAGCAGCGCGCGAACGAACGGGCCTACCTGGGCTGGATGTGGGCCCATCCCGGCAAGCAACTGCTCTTCATGGGCCAGGAGTTCGCGCAGGGCGCGGAGTGGTCGGAGGCGCACGGCCCCGACTGGTGGCTGCTCGACCCGCAGTACGGGGCGGCGGCCGACCACCGGGGCGTGCGCGACCTGGTGCGGGACCTGAACACCGTCTACCGGGCCACGCCCGCGCTGTGGCAACGCGACACCCATCCCTCCGGTTTCTCCTGGGTGGTCGGCGACGCGGCCGAGGACGACGTCGTCGCCTTCCTGCGCCTGGACGCCGACGGCAGTCCGCTGCTCGCGGTGTCGAACTTCGCGCCGGTGGTCCGCTCCGGCTACCGCCTCGGCGTCCCCGAAGAGATCCCGGCCTGGCACGAGGTCCTCAACACCGACGCCGCCCGCTACGGCGGCGGCGACGTCACCAACCCGCACCCGGTCAAGCCCGAACCCCAGGGCCGGCACGGCCGCCCGGCGAGCATCCGCCTGACCCTCCCGCCCCTGGCCACGGTGTGGCTGCGCCCGGCCTGACCGTCAGCCGGCGCCGCCCTCGTCCGCGAGCCCCCTCGGGAGCGGCTCGCTGTGCAGGATGGCCAGGTGCTGGGTGGCTCGGGTGAGGGCGACGTAGAGGTCGCTGGTGCCGTAGCGGGCGGGTTCGACGACCAGGACGGAGTCGAATTCCAGGCCCTTGGACTGGCGCGGGTCGAGGAGGACGGTCCTGCGCGTCAGGTCCGGCTCCACGCCCGCCGTCACGCCGTCGAGCCGGGCGGCGAGGGCGCGGTGCAGCTCGCGCGGGGCGATGACGGCGAGGCGGCCCTCCTCGGGGGTCAGTTCCCGGACGGCCTCGGCGACGGCGGCGGGCAGGTCGCCGGTGGCCCGGATCCAGGGCCGTACGCCCGTCGAGCGCACCGAGCTGGGCGGCGTGAAGGACGGGTCCTCGGCCCGGACCACCGCCGCCGCGAGGTCCATGATCTCGGCCGGGGTGCGGTAGTTGACGCCCAGGCGGGTGTGCTTCCAGCGGTCCTCGACGTACGGGGCGAGGATCTTCGACCAGGAGCCGACACCGGCTGCCTCGGCGGTCTGCGCCGGGTCGCCGACCAGGGTCATCGAGCGGGTGGGGCAGCGGCGCATCAGCAGCCGCCACGCCATCGGGGACAGTTCCTGCGCCTCGTCGACGATGATGTGCCCGAAGGCCCAGGTGCGGTCGGCCGCCGCGCGTTCGGCGGCGCTGCGGTGGTCCTCCTCCTCCTGGCGCTCGGCGAAGCGCTCGGCGTCGATGACGTCGTGGGCGAGCAGGACCTCCGACTCCTCGTCGGCCTTGTCCTCGAACTCGTAGGTCCGGGACGCGTACGACACGTCCAGCACGCCCTGTGCGTAGGCGATCTGCTCCTCCCGTTCGCGTTCGGCGCGGGTGCGGGCCACCCGGTCGTCCACGCCGAGCAGTTCGGCCGCCTCGTCCAGCAGGGGCACGTCGGCGACGGTCCAGCGCCGGGTGACCGGGCGGCGGACGGCGGCGGCGTCCTCGGCGGGCAGGAAGGCCTCGGGGGCGGCGAGGAAGTCGGCGACCAGGCGCTGCGGGGTCAGCCGGGGCCACAACCGGTCGATCGCGGACCAGACCTCCGGGTTCTCGGCGAGTTCGTCGCGGATCTGGGTGATGTCGCTGGGGTCGAGGAGGTTGGTGCCGTCGTAGGGGTCGGTGCCGATGCGCTCGGCGACCATGTCGGTGAGCGTGTTGAGGATGTGCCCCTCGAAGTGCTCCCGGGCCGCGTTGTGCGGGAGTTTCGCGGCGCGGGTGCGCTCGCGGGCGACGTTCACGAGGTCGTCGTCGAGCAGGAGGACGTCCCGGTCGTGCTCGACGGCGATGACCGGGTCGGGCAGCGCCTGCCGGTCGCGGACCACCTGCGCGAGCACGTCGGCCATGTCGGCCCGGCCCTTCACGGCCGCCGCCTCGGGGGTGTCCGCGGCCGTCGTCCGCACCCCCGGGAACAACTCGCCGACGGTGGCGAGGAGCACGCCGGTCTCGCCCAGCGAGGGCAGCACCTCGCCGATGTAGCCGAGGAAGGCCGGGTTGGGGCCGACGATGAGGACGGCGCGCTTGGCGAGCAGTTCGCGGTGCTCGTAGAGCAGGTAGGCCGCGCGGTGCAGGGCGACGGCGGTCTTGCCGGTGCCGGGGCCGCCCTCGACGACGAGGACACCGCGGTGCGGGGCGCGGATGATGCGGTCCTGGTCGGCCTGGATGGTCTGCACGATGTCGCCCATGCGGCCGGTGCGCGCGGAGTTCAGCGCGGCCAGCAGCACGGCGTCGCCGGAGGGGTCCTCGTGGCCGGTCCGCGTCTCGTCGCCGAGGTCGAGGATCTCGTCGTGCAGCGCGGTGACGGTGCGGCCCTCGCTGGTGATGTGCCGGCGGCGGCGCAGGCCCATCGGGGTGTGGCCGGTGGCCAGGTAGAAGGGGCGGGCGACGTCGGCCCGCCAGTCGATGAGGACCGGGGTGCGTTCGGCGTCGTCGGCGCGCAGCCCGATGCGGCCGATGTGGTGGCCCTCCCCGGAGGTGAGGTCGATCCGGCCGAAGCACAGCGAGCCGTCCACCGCGTTGAGCGCGGCGAGCAGCCCGGAGCGCTCGGCGACCAGGATGTCCCGTTCCAGCCGGGCCTGCTGGGGGGTGTTGCCCTGCGCGAGCGCCTCGGTGACGGACACCTCGGCGTCGCCGCGCAGCGCGTCCACGCGCGCGTACAGCCCGTCGATGAATTCCTGCTCGTGCCGCAATTCATCGTCCGGAAATCCGGTGTTTGACAATTCCACTCCCGGCCGCATATACTGTGCCTACTGAACTTCTTCGCAACTTCAATTCTCTGAAGTCACGAATCATCGAATATACGCAGGGAAATCCCCCGAGCGCAATTGCTCGGGGGATTTTCTTGTGGCGTCGCGGCCGGTCGGACGCGCTCAGACCACCTCGGCCAGTTCCTCCAGGAGCCGCCGCTTGGGCTTGGCCCCCACCATCGACCGCACCGGCTCACCGTCGCGGAAGACCATGAGCGTGGGCGTGGCGAGCACACCGTGGGCGAGCGTCGTCTCCGGATTGCGGTCCACGTCGATGCGCACCACCCGCAGCCGCTCGCTCTCCTCGGCCGCGATGTCTTTCAGCACCGGCCCGAGCTGCCGGCAGGGCCCGCACCACTCGGCGGTGAACTGCACCAGCACGGGCAGTTCACTGTCCAGCACCTCGGTGGCGAAGTCCGCGTCCGTCACCTCGGCCACCCCGGCGATCGTCGTCATGCGTGCCCTCCCAGTTCGCACTTGGGTTCCGGACCCCCCGGAACCGCCGCCTCGGCCCGCGCCAACTGCGCGGCGACCTGCGCGCGCACCGACGTGAGCTGCTCGATCAGCGTGTCCAGCTCCGCCAGCTTGCGCCGGTAGACCAGCAGGGACGCGGGGCAGGAGTCGCCCTCGGGGTGCCCGGCGCGCAGGCACTCCACGAAGGGGCGGGTCTCCTCCAGGTCGAACCCGAAGTCCTGGAGGGTCCTGATCTGCCGCAGCAGCCTCAGGTCGTCCTCGTCGTAGGTGCGGTAGCCGTTGTCGCCCCGCCGCGCGGGCAGCAGACCCCGCGACTCGTAGTACCGCAGCGTCCGCGTGGTGGTCCCGGCCCGTGCGGCCAGCTCGCCGATTCGCATGCGGACGAACGTATGCCTTGACGCCGACGTCAGGGCAAGAAGCCCCGCGCCGGGGGGGGAGGGCGCGGGGCTTCTTCGGGGGGACCGGGCGGCTGAGCAACGGGGGGAGCACCTCAGCCGCCCGGCGTGTGGGACGCCGGGACGCCGTACGGGCGTCAGGCCCGCGTCAGCTCCTTCTCGCCGCCCTGTTCGGGCAGGTCCGGGGTGTCGTCGTCGTCCACGGGGCCGTGGGCGTCGTCCAGGAGGGTCTTCTCGTCGAACGGGATGCGTCCGGCGAGGACGTCGTTGACCCGCTCCTTGTCGATCTCCTTGGTCCAGGTGCCGATCAGGACGGTGGCCACGGCGTTGCCGCCGAAGTTGGTCAGGGCGCGGGCCTCGCTCATGAAGCGGTCGATGCCGACGATCAGGCCGATGCCGTCCACCAGCGCGGGCTTGTGCGACTGCAGGCCGCCGGCCAGCGTGGCCAGACCCGCCCCGGAGACACCGGCGGCGCCCTTGGAGGCCACCAGCAGGAAGAGCAGCAGCGGGATCTGCTCACCGATCGACATCGGCGTACCCATGGCGTCGGAGATGAACAGCGAGGCCATGGTCATGTAGATCATGGTGCCGTCGAGGTTGAACGAGTAGCCGGTCGGGACGGTGATACCGACCACCGGCTTGCTGACGCCCAGGTGCTCCATCTTCGCGATGAGGCGCGGCAGCGCCGACTCCGAGGACGAGGTGGACAGGATCAGCAGGAACTCGCGGCCCAGGTACTTGAAGAGCGAGAAGACGTTGATCCCGGAGACCAGGCGCAGCACCGCGCCGAGCACCAGGAAGAGGAAGAGGACGCAGGTCACGTAGAAGCCGAGCATCAGCACGGCCAGGCTCTTGAGGGCGTCGACGCCGGCCGAGCCGGTGACGGCGGCGATGGCGCCGAAGGCACCGATCGGGGCGGCCCACATGATCATCGCCAGGACGCGGAAGACCAGCCGCTGGATGTGCTCGATGCCGCGCAGGACGGGCCGGCCGGCGTTGCCCATGGCCTGCAGGGCGAAGCCGCAGAGCAGGGCGACGAGCAGGGTCTGGAGCACCTCGCCCGCGGTGAACGCGGAGACGATCGTGGTCGGGATGATGCCGATCAGGAAGTCGACAGTGCCCTTGGCCTCCGCGTCGACCTGCGCCTGTCCGGTCTCCTTGACGGCGTCCGTGACCGCGAGGCCCGTGCCCGGGTCCAGGATGTTGCCGACGATCAGGCCGACGGCGAGCGCCACCAGCGACATCACGAAGAAGTAGACGAGGGCGATGCCGCCGACCGCGCCGACCTTGGCGGCCTTGCGGACGGAGCCGATGCCCAGAACGATCGTGCAGAAGATGATCGGCGAGATCATCATCTTGATCAGGTTCACGAAGCCGGTGCCCAGCGGCTTCAGCTCGGTGGCGAAGTCCGGGGCGATCAGACCGACGGCGATACCGAGGGCGACCGCGATGATCACGGCTATGTAGAGATAGTGCGTGCGGTCGCGCTTGGCTTTGGGTGCGGCAGGTGCCGTAGCGGCGTTGCTGGTCACGGCGGCCCTCCTTGACGACGTCGTCGGCATCACCGGCGTGCGGCTCACGTCCGGGGGTTGTATCGGGGACGGGGTGACTATCTCCCGGCATGTGAGCGCCGTCACCCTTGCGTTCATTTAGTTCACAATCCAGCCACGGGGGAGACTGGCGGCATGCACCTCCGCGTCCCGAGACTCCGGCCCCGCAGTCTGGCCGGGCAGCTCTTCGCCATGCAGGCCGTCCTGATAGCGGTCGTCGTGGTCGGGTACGCGCTGTTCACCTACCTCAGCGACCGGGGCCAGGCCCAGGACGCCGCCGGACGCCAGGCCAGGGCGGTGGCACTGGCGATCGCGGACTCGCCGTCCGTGGCGGAGGCGATCCGCACCCCGGACCCGACGGCCCGTCTCCAGCCGTACGCGGTGCGGGTCATGCGGGACACGGACGTGGACTTCGTGACGATCATGGACCCGCGGGGCATCCGCTGGACCCACCCCGAGCCGAAGGAAATCGGCCATGCCTTCCAGGGCCACATCGAGCGCGCACAGCGGGGCGGCACCTTCACCGAGACCTACTCGGGCACGCTCGGCCCCTCGGTCCGGGCGGTCACCCCGATCGTGGACGACGGCCGGATCGTCGGCCTGGTCAGTGCCGGGATCAAGGTGGAGGAGATCAGCAAGCGGGCGCAGGAGCAGCTCACGGCCCTGTCGGGGGTGGCCGCCGGGGCGCTGCTGCTCGGCGCGGTCGGTACGTACGTGATCAACGCGCGGCTGCGCCGGCACACGCACGGCATGAACGCGGAGCAGCTCAGCCGGATGCACGACTACCATCAGGCGGCGCTGCACGCGGTGCGGGAGGGGCTGCTGATGCTGGACGGGCAGTACCGCGTCGCGCTGATCAACGACGGCGGACGGGAGCTGCTCGGCGTGCACGGTGACGTGGTGGGGGCCTCGGTGGCGGACCTGGGGCTGCCGTCGCGGCTGACGGGGGCGCTGCTGGCGTCGGAGCCGCGGGTGGACGAGGTGCACCTGGCGGCGGACCGGGTGCTGGTGGTGAACACCTCGCCGGTCTCCGGCGGTGAGCGACGGGGCACGGTGGTGACGCTGCGGGACGTGACGGAGCTGCAGTCGCTGACGGGCGAGCTGGACTCGGAGCGCGGCTTCACGCAGGCGCTGCGCTCGCAGGCGCACGAGGCGGCCAACCGGCTGCACACGGTCGTCTCACTGATCGAACTGGGCCGGGCGGAGGAGGCCGTGGAGTTCGCGACGGCGGAGCTGGAGCTGGCGCAGGCGCTGACCGACCAGGTGGTGGCGGCGGTGAGCGAGCCGGTGCTGGCGGCGCTGCTGCTGGGCAAGACCGCGCAGGCCAACGAGCGAGGGGTGGAGCTGGTGGTGTCGCAGGACAGCCGACTGGACGACGGACTGCTGCCGCCGTCGCTGCCCTCCCGGGACCTGGTGACGATCCTGGGCAACCTGGTGGACAACGCGGTGGACGCGGCGCAGGGCACGGTGCCGTCGCGGGTCACGGTGGCGGCGTACACGGAGGCGGCCGGCACCGGCGGCTCGGAGCTGGTGCTGCGCGTCTCGGACACCGGCGCCGGCGTCGATCCCGCCCACGCCGACCTGGTCTTCCAGCGGGGCTACTCGACCAAGCCGGCCCGCGAGGGCGGACGCGGCCTGGGCCTCGCCCTGGTCCGGCAGGCGGTACGGCGCCACGACGGCACCCTGACCGTGGCGGAGGCGGAGGGCGGCGGCGCCCGCTTCGAGGCCCGGCTGCCGCTGGGCGGTCCCGGGGACGACGGGTCCGCCCCGGCGGCGGTGGCGGGCGGCAGACCGGGAGCCGGGGGTGCGGTGTGAGGCGGCGACGGATCACGGCGGCCGTCCCGGTCGGCGCGGGCCACGCGTCCGCCGCCGGAGCCCGCCGTGCGGCTGACGGCGACCGCCGACCCGGAGGTGCCGCATGAGCACCGCCGAGCGGCCCATCCGCGTCCTGGTCGTCGAGGACGACCCGGTCGCCGCCGACGCGCACGTGATGTACGTCGGCCGGGTGCCGGGGTTCACGGCGGTCGGCAAGGCGCACACCGGCGCGGAGGCCCGGCGCCTGCTGGACCGCACGCCGGTCGACCTGCTCCTGCTCGACCTGCACCTGCCGGACGTGCACGGCCTCCAGCTTGCCCGCTCGCTGCGGGCGGCGGGGCATCAGACCGACGTGATAGCGGTGACGTCGGCCAGGGACCTGGCGGTCGTACGGGAAGGGGTCTCCCTGGGCGTCGTCCAGTACGTACTGAAGCCCTTCACCTTCGCCACCCTGCGCGACCGCCTGGTGCGCTACGCGGAGTTCCGCAACGCCGCCGGGGAGGCCAGCGGCCAGGACGAGGTCGACCGCGCCCTCGCCGCCCTGCGCGCCCCGACCCCGGCGGCCCTGCCGAAGGGCCTGAGCGGCCCGACCCTGGAACGCGTCACGGACACCCTGCGCGGCTCGCCCGAGGGCCTCACGGCGGCCGGGGTCGCGGAGGCGGTGGGCATCTCCCGCATCACGGCCCGGCGTTACCTGGAGCACCTGGTGAACGCGGGGCGAGCGGTCCGCAGTCCGCAGTACGGGCAGGTGGGGCGGCCGGAGCTGGTGTACCGGTGGGTGCGGGGGCGGTGATCCGCGCCGCCCTGCGGGCCTGCTCGGCCTCCTCGGGCGAGCCCGCCCGCTCGTAGGCTTCGGCGGCCTGCGTCATCCGCGCGCGGGCCCGCTCGGCGTCCCCGGCCCTCTCGTGCACGAGCCCGAGGGCGTACAGCGTCCGGGCGGCGCCGTGCCAGTCCTCGAACTCCTCGCAGATGTCCAGAGCGTCGAGGCAGGCGGTCACGGCTTCCGCGGTGCGGCCCCGCGCGTTGAGGGCGACGGCGTAGTTGTGCAGGGCCCTGCCCTCGCGGGGCCGGTCCCCCGTCTGCCGGTAGAGGTCGAGGGCGGTGCGCAGGGTGTCGAGGGCCTCGTCGACGCGGCCGGACTTGCGCAGGGGAACGGCGAGGTTGTTCCACACACCGGCCTCGCTGTGCCGGTCGCCGGTGCGGCGGAAGAGGTCGAGGGCGATGTGGAAGGCTTCGACGGCCCCGTCGATCCGACCCACGTCGCTGAGGATGTTGCCGAGGTTGGACATCGCCATCGCCTCGCCGTTGTCGTGACCCACCGCGTGGTAGAGGTCGACCGCCCGTTGGTGCGCCTCCCACGCCTCCCTGAGCCGGCTGGCCCCCCGCAGGGCCGTTCCCATCCTGTTCCGGGCGGTGGCTTCGACGGCCTTGTCGCCCTCCCGGCGTGCGGCGGCACAGGCGGCCCGGCACACGGTGACCGCGTCGTCGAAGTAGCGCCGCCATTCGAAGTACTCGCCGAGCGCACTGGCGAGCCGCGCGGCATCGAAGGCCAGCGGGCGGTCCGTCGCCCACTGGACTGCGGCCACGAGCCCCGCGCGCTCCGCGTCGAACCAGGCCAGTGCCTCCTCACGGCTCCGGAACGGCCCGGTCCCGGTGTCGTCCTCCGTGCGGGGCTTCAGGCGGGCGTCCGCCGCGCGGGCCCGCTCCAGGTAGTGCCGCAGCACACGCGCCCGCGCCGAGTCGCCCTCTGCTCGGGCCACCCTTCCCGCCCCGAACACCCGCACCAGGTCGTGCAACCGCCACCACCCGCGCGTGCGCCCCCTCTCCACGAGGTGCGCCCGGGCCAGGGCGTGTTGCTCACGCACCGGAGGACGGCCGGCGCCGACCAGCGCGGCGACGACCTCGTCACTCACCTCGGGTCCCGGCGCGAGAGCGAGCAGGCGCAGCAGCCGGGCCTGCTCGGGCGGCAGCCGCCGGTAGGACAGCTCGAAGGCGGCGCGGACGCTGCGTTCGCCGTCGTCGAGGTGGTCCAGGCGGTCGTGGGCCTCGGCCAGTTCCGCCACGAGTTCGCTCACCGGCTTGCCCGGATCGGCAGCCAGCAGGGCGGCCGCGATCTGCAGGGCCAGCGGAAGGTGCCCGCAGAGGCTCGCGAGCCGGTCGCTCGTGCCGGGGTCGTCGCCCACCCGGCCGTCGTGCGGATCGGCGATCCGCAGGGCGCGGTCGAGGAGTTCGTACGCCTCCCCCGTTCCGAGTTGGTCCAGGGGCAGGAGCCGTGCACCCAGTTGTGGCAGTCGGTCGCGGGAGGTGACCAGGACGCGGTGCCGGGTGTCGCCCGGCACGAGGGGCCGTACCTGGTCGGCCGACGAGGCGTTGTCGGCCAGGATCAGTACCCCGCCGTGCTCACGGGCCCGGACGGCCAGCGTCGAGCGGTAGAGCGCCGCACGCTCGTCCGTCGTCGTGGGCATGTGTTCCGGCGGGGTGCCGAGGGCGTGCAGCAGGGTCCGCAGACTTCGGCCGACGGTGACGGGCTCCCGGTCGTAGCCGTGCAGGTCGATGAAGAGGACACCGCCGGGGAACCAGCCCCGTTCCCGGGCGAGGTACGCGGTCTCGACGGCGAGCGCGGTCTTGCCGATGCCGCCGAGACCGGACACGGAAGCGACCGGCGCCGCGGCGGACTGCGCCCCGTCCGGGTCCAGCGCCCGCAACAGGTCCTCGGTCTCGCGCACCCGACCGGTGAACCCGCCGGGCCTCGGCGGCAGCCCCGCCGTCGTCTCCGGAACGGCGGCCCCGCCCTCCTGGACCACGACCTGTACGCCGATCACCTCGCGCAGGAAGACCCCGCCCCGGAAGTCGGTGTGGTCGCCGCCGTACCAGGGCGCCCCGCTCCCCGGCGCCGCCCGCTCCACGGCCCGCGCGACGGCACCGGCGACGCCGGACGGTTCGGCGGCGAGCAGCCCGGCCACCCCCTCGCCCCACTCCCGTACGGCATCCCGCCACGCCGGTTCCTCGGCCGCCCGCGCGATGTCCCGGACAGGCGCACCGGCGTCGAGCCCCACCGCCCGCGCCAGCGACTCCACCGCCCGGCGTCCACCGTCTCCGCCCGCGCCCTCGGCCAGCGCCGTCAGCAGTGCCGCTGCCATCCGCACCGTTCCTCCCGTGCCGTGCCGTGCCGTGCCGGAGGGACGGTCACGCCGCCTTCGCGTACCACACGACCTGTGCGGCGAGCCCCGCCACGGCGAGCGCCTCCAGCACCGAGAGCGCGACGAGCAGCCGGGTGGCGTCCCCGTTCACCCAGAAAACGACCAGCGCCGCCAGCGGTACCGCGCAGAACGCCGTCAGGTCGATCACGGTCTGGATCGTCTTGCGGGACCGGCGACGGGTGTCGCTCCGGTGGTACGCCTCCCACCCGAAGGTCGCGAATCCCGGGCTGTGAGCCGCGAGTTCGGCCAGCTTGGGCCCCAGATCGTCCCGGACGTAGAGCCCGATCGCCGAGATCTTCTCGTCGTTGACGAGGTAGGTCCAGCCGAGGACGAGGCACACCGGTGGCAGCGCCAGCAGCATCGAGGGCCGCTCCGCCTGGGCGGTGGCGGCGATGACGGCGGCCACGACGGCGAGCGTCACGTAGAGGAGGTTGTCCCGGAATCCGATCCTCGCCCTCTGCTCGCTCTTCACGCTCTCGTACTCGGCGAGCAGCAACTTCCCCACCGTGACGTCCTGTTCCGGCACTGGGCCTCCTTCCGCCGGCGGTAACTTACGACTATGCCGGACATCCAGCCCACCGTTCTGGTCCTGACCGCACTCCCGCTCGAATACGCCGCCGTCCGCGCACATGTCGGAGAGCGGGAGGAGCGGGTGCACCGGGACGGGACCCGGGTCGAGGTGGGCCGGCTCGCGGGCACCTCCTGGCACGTCGCCCTGGCCGAGCTGGGCATGGGCGCCGAGCGGGCAGCCGCTCTCACCACCCAGCTCATCAACTGGCTGCGCCCGGAGGCCGTGCTCTTCGTCGGTGTCGCCGGCAGCCTGAAGGACGATGTCGAGATCGGCGACGTCGTCGTGGGCACGCAGGTGTACGAGATCCACGGCGGCAAGCAGTCTCCGGAGGGCTTTCTGGTCCGTCCCAAGTCACTGCCGGGTTCTCACACGCTGGAACAAGCGGCGCGTTCCGCCGTACGGGACATGTCCGGGGTGCGGGCGCACTTCGTGCCGATCGCCACGGGAGACGTCGTCCTGGCGGACGCGGAGTCGGAGTTCGCCGCTTTCCTCCGTCGGAGTTACAACGACGCGGGCGCCATCGAGATGGAAGGCTCCGGAGCGGCTCACGCAGCCCACTTGAACGGCCGGTTGAACGCCCTGGTGATCCGGGGCATCAGCGACCGGGCCGACGCGAGGAAACACCGGGCCGACGCCTCGGGTTCACAGCAGCGCGCCGCCGCGCAGGCCGCGGCGGTGACGGTGGCGGTGCTGCACAAGCACCGGCCCCGGGAGGATTCCTCCGACTCCGAGGAGGAACCGCGGGCAACGACGTACGGCGGAGACCACATCGACTTCCGGGGCGGCACCTTCTACGGCCCTGTCACCGGCAAACGCGACGCGCGGCGACGGTAGGGACAGCGGGTGCACCGCTCACGGCCCGGTACCGCGAGCGTCCACCACACTCCCGCCACGCCTCCCCGGCTTCACCGGAGGCCGGCCACCTCCTCCAGGGGCAATCCCGCGCACACGCATTGACCTGACCAGACCGCCCCTCTTACGTTCGCCGGGCAGCCGTCCAGGCCACAGTGTCGTGCGCCCCCAGGAGGTCATGCCCGTGCGCCCCACCGTCCGGTTCACCGCCCTGTTCGTTCTCACCGCGCTCGCCTCCGCCTCGCTCGCCGCCTGCGGAAGCGGCTCCGGCGGTGACGCGGACACCGTGAAGGTCTCCTTCAAGCAGTCGACGGACAACTCCGTCAAGGTGATGGACACCTACCTCGGCGACATCAAGAAGCAGTTCGAGAAGGCCAACCCGGGGAAGAAGGTCGAGCTGGTGCCGATCAAGGCTCCGGACTCGGAGTACTACACCAAGCTCCAGCAGATGCTCCGCTCCCCCAAGACCGCGCCCGACCTGGTCTACGAGGACACGTTCCTCATCAACTCCGACATCACCAGCGGGTACTTGAAGCCGCTCGACGACTACCTCGCCGAGTGGAAGGACTGGGACCGGTTCATCGACACGGCGAAGGCGGCGGCCAGGGGCGAGGACGGGAAGACGTACGGCGTGCCGGACGGGACCGACACCCGCGGGCTCTGGTTCAGCAAGGACGTGTTCGCCAAGGCGGGTCTGCCCGCCGACTGGCAGCCGAAGACCTGGGACGAGGTCCTCGGCGCCGCCCGCACGATCAAGGAGAAGGTCCCCGGCGTCACGCCGATCAACGTCTACACCGGCAAGCCCGCCGGCGAGGCGGCCACCATGCAGGGCTTCGAGATGCTGCTGTACGGCACGGGCACGGGGGACGGTGGCGCCGATCCGCTGTACGACAAGGGCAGCAAGAAGTGGGTCACGGCGGGGCAGGGGTTCAAGGACGCCCTCGGTTTCGTCGAGACGGTGTACAAGGAGAAGCTCGGGCCGGAGGTCTCCGACGCCCTCGACCCCAACTTCTCCACGAAGGTCCGCGGTGAGCTGCTGCCGCAGGGCAGGCTCGGGATCGCGCTCGACGGCTCCTGGCTGCCGCAGGACTGGCTGGAGGGCAGCGGGCACGAGTGGCCCGAGTGGTCGAAGGAACTGGGGCTCGCGGCCATGCCGACGCAGAACGGGCAGGCACCGGGACGCGTGAGCATGTCCGGCGGGTGGACCTGGGCGATTCCGGCCAAGGCGGGCAACCCCGACCTCGCCTTCGAGTTCGTCAAGACGATGCAGACCAAGGCCAACGCCCAGAAGTGGTACATCGCCAACTCCGGCATCGCGGTCCGCGAGGACGTCGCGGAGGACCCCGCCTACGTCGCGGCCCAGCCCGGCATCAAGTTCTTCACCGACCTCGTCGCCGACACCCACTACCGGCCCGCCTACCCCGCGTACCCACAGGTGTCCGTCGCCGTCCAGGAGGCGATGGAGGGCGTGACGACCGGCGACAAGTCGGTCGAGGAGGCGGCGCGCGACTACGACGAGGCGCTGAAGGAGGCCACCGACGGCAAGGTGGTGAGCAGGTGACGGCGACCGTGCCGGGGCACGCCGGGCCGGAGGCGCGCAAGGCGCCCGCGGCCGCGTCCTCCGGCGGGCGGACCGGCACCGTGCGCCGGTCGCTCCTGCGTGCCCTGCCCCTCTCCCCCGCCGTCGTCCTCCTGCTGCTCTTCCTCGCCGGTCCGATCGTCTACTGCGTCGTCATCGCCTTCACCGACCTCCGGCTCACCGGGCAGGCCCGGGAGTCCTTCGTCGGCTTCGACAACTTCACCCGCGCCTTCCGGGACGAGGCGTTCCTCAACGCCGTATGGCTGACCCTGGTGTTCACCGTGCTGTCGTCGCTGATCGGGCAGAACACGCTGGGGCTGGCGCTGGCCTCGCTGATGCAGCGGGCGTCGAAGCCGGTCCGCACGCTCACCGGTGGCATCGTTGTCACGGCCTGGGTGCTGCCGGAGGTGGTGGCGGGCTTCCTGCTCTACGCCTTCTTCCGACGCGAGGGCACCCTCAACGCGATCCTGGACTGGCTCCATCTGCCCTCCCAGAACTGGCTGTTCACGCTGCCGATCCTGGCGGTGTCCTTCGCCAACGTGTGGCGGGGAACGGCGTTCTCGATGCTGGTGTACTCGGCGGCGCTGAACGAGATCCCCAAGGAGATCACCGAGGCCGCCGAGGTGGACGGCGCGAGCGGCTGGCGCCGGATGTGGCACATCACGCTGCCGATGATCCGGCGCTCCATCGGTACCAACCTCATGCTCAACACGCTGCAGACGCTGTCGGTCTTCGGGCTGATCTGGGTGATGACGCGGGGCGGGCCGAGCGGCAGGAGCCAGACGCTGCCGCTGTTCATGTACGAGCAGGCCTTCCAGAACAGCCTGATCGGGTACGGCACGGCGGTGGCGCTGCTGCTGTTGCTGATCGGCTCGCTGTTCTCGGTCGTGTACCTGCGCCTGCTGCGGACGGAGGTCTGACATGGCGAACACCCCCGCCTCCCGGCGCAACCGGCGCCGTACGGCCGCCGACGCCGGGCTGCTGGTGGTGGCCGCGGCCTTCGTGCTGCCGTTGGCCTGGGTGGTGCTGTCCGCCCTCGACCCGCACGCGAGCCTGAGGGTCAAGGTCCCCGACGGGGTCACGCTGGACAACTTCGACGCGATCCTCACCCCGGAGATCACCTTCACCCCGCTGCTCAACAGCCTCATCCTGTGCGGCGGGGCGACGCTGCTGACGGTGGTGTGCGCGGCGCTCGCGGCGTACCCGCTCTCCCGCTTCCGGTCGCGGCTGAACCGGCCGTTCCTGCTCACCGTCCTCTTCGCGACCAGCCTGCCGATCACGGCGATCATGGTGCCGGTCTACGCGCTGTTCGTGCGGGTGAACCTGATCGACACCGTGCAGGGGACGATCTTCTTCTTCGCCGCCTCGCAACTTCCCTTCGCGATCTGGCTGATGAAGAACTTCATGGACGGGGTGCCGAAGGAACTGGAGGAGGCGGCGTGGACGGACGGGGCGTCGTCCTTCCAGTCGCTGCTGCGGATCGTGCTGCCGCTGATGGGACCGGGCGTGGCGGTGGTGACCGTGTTCTCCTTCGTGATGATGTGGGGGAACTTCTTCGTCCCCTTCATGCTGCTGCTCTCCCCGGACCGGATGCCCGCCTCGGTGAGCATCAACGACTTCTTCGGCAACCGGGGCATGGTGGCGTACGGGCAGCTCGCGGCGTTCTCGATCGTGTACTCCACGCCGGTCGTGCTGCTGTACGTGCTGATCTCCCGGCGGCTGGGCGGCGGGTTCGCGCTGGGCGGGGCGGTCAAGGGGTGAGCGCCCACCGGTCCGTACGTTCCTACAACCCGTATCGCTGACCGAACAGCCCGTAGTCAACGCCGCCCCGGACCCCTACGGTGTGGCGCGTGCGCCGACCCTCACCCGGCCCGAGCCAGTCGGGTCCTCCGTTCAACGCCCTCGCCGCCCGCCGGCTGCGTGCCGCCCTCCGCATGGGCCCCGAGCACGTCGCCCACGGCATGCGGGTCTCGTACGGCCTGCCGTACGTCACACCCGACCTCGTCGTCGCCTGGGAGCGTGGGACGGCTGTCCCCGAGGGCCCGGAGCTGACCGCGCTCGCGGGGGTGCTGTGGTGCTCGCCGGGCGAGCTGATCGGGCGTCCGCAGTCCCTGCGCGAGCACCGCGTCGCGCGCGGTCTGGCGCCGGAGGACGTGGCGCGGGCCGTCGGGCTCGGGCTCGCCGCCTACCGGCGGATGGAGGAGGCGGACGACTGGCGCGGCACCGACCGGCAGTCGGCCCAGCTCGCCGACGTGCTCGGCCTCACGCTGCCCGACTTCGTGACCGTCACCGGGCGCGAGGAGAAGCTGGCCGGCCTGCTGACGAGCGCGGTGACCACCCGCTGGCAGGGATGTGTGCGCCCGATAGCGAAGCTGGCGCCGCTGGACCGGCGCGTGCTGGAGAACGTCCTGCAGGTGCTGCACCAGGACTACCAGGGGCGGATGGCCGCCACCCTGAGCTGGGGCGGCGGCGCCCCCGACTCCAGTGCCGGGGGCCGGGACTTCCTCGACCGGATCGTGGAGCACTTCTGGACGGCGGTCGAGAAACACCCTTGAGGTCCCGCCCGGCGTCGGGGCCTAGAAGACCGACTCCGCCTCGTCCATCCGGTCCTTCGGGACCCTCTTCAGCTCGGTGACGGCCTCCGCGAGCGGCACCATCACGACGTCCGTGCCGCGCAGCGCCGTCATCCGGCCGAAGTCGCCCCGGTGCGCGGCCTCCACCGCGTGCCAGCCGAAGCGGGTGGCCAGGACCCTGTCGTACGCGGTCGGGGTGCCGCCGCGCTGGACGTGGCCGAGGATGACCGGCTTGGCCTCCTTGCCGAGCCTGCGCTCCAGCTCGAAGGCGAGCGCGGTGCCGATGCCCTGGAAGCGCTCGTGGCCGAACTTGTCTATGGCGCCCTTGCCGTAGTCCATGGTGCCCTCGGCGGGGTGGGCGCCCTCGGCGACGCAGACGACGGCGAACTTCTTGCCGCGGGAGAAGCGCTCCTCGACCATCTTGACCAGGTCGGCGGGGTCGAAGGGGCGCTCGGGCAGGCAGATGCCGTGGGCGCCGGCGGCCATGCCGGACTCCAGGGCGATCCAGCCGGCGTGCCGGCCCATGACCTCGACGACCATCACGCGCTGGTGGGACTCGGCGGTGGTCTTGAGGCGGTCCATCGCCTCGGTGGCCACGCCGACGGCCGTGTCGAAGCCGAAGGTGCGGTCGGTGGAGGAGATGTCGTTGTCGATGGTCTTCGGCACCCCGACGACCGGCAGACCGGCGTCCGACAGCATCCGGGCGGCGGTCAGCGTGCCCTCGCCGCCGATCGGGATCAGGGCGTCGATCCCGAAGTTCTGGATCATGTCCCCGGCGTTCTCGCAGGCCTCGCGGAGCCGGTCGCGCTCCAGGCGGGAGGAGCCGAGGATGGTGCCGCCGCGGGCCAGGATGCCGCTGACGGCGTTGAGGTCGAGGGTGCGGTAGCGGCCGTCCAGCAGGCCCGCGTAGCCGTCCTCGAAGCCGATGACCTCGTCGCCGTAGTTGTCGACCGCTCGGTGCACGACCGACCGGATCACTGCGTTCAGGCCGGGGCAGTCGCCGCCTGCGGTGAGAACTCCGATACGCATCGTGCTGTGTCTCCTGCTCGCTGTTGACACCGGTGAGCCGGTCCAATTGTTCCACGGCCCCGAGGACGGTGGGCGCCGGATGCTGCTGACGGGCGCCTTAACCCTGGCCGGAGGTACTGTCAAGAGGGTTCCGCGGCCCGACGAGGAACCTCACCCGGCGGACCCGGCGGACCCGGCAGATGCGACGGACCCGGCGGACCCGGCGGACCCCTGAGACGCTCACCCCGACGAAACGGAGAGCACGCGTGACGCGCAGCGTGTACGTGACCGGTACCGACCGCGGCGACGGCCGCCAGGTCGTCGAGCTGGGGGTGATGGAGCTGCTCACCCGGCAGGTCGACCGGGTCGGCGTGTTCCGTCCCCTGGTGCACGACGGGCCCGACCGGCTCTTCGAGCTGCTGCGCGCCCGCTACCGGCTCTCGCAGGACCCGGGGACGGTCTACGGCATGGACTACCGGGAGGCCTCCCTCCTCCAGGCCGAGCAGGGCGTCGACGAGCTGGTGTCCGCCCTGGTCGACCGGTTCCACCTGGTGGCCCGGGACTACGACGTCGTCCTCGTCCTGGGCACCGACTACGCCGACACCCAGTTCCCGGACGAGCTGTCGCTGAACGCGCGGCTCGCCAACGAGTTCGGCGCCTCGGTCCTCCCCGTCGTCGGCGGCCGCAGGCAGAGCGCGGACTCGGTGCTGGCCGAGACCCACAACGCCTTCCGCGCCTACGACGGCCTGGGCTGCGACGTGCTGGCCATGGTGACCAACCGGGTCGCGCGCGAGGACCGGGACGAGATCGCCGAGCGGCTCGCGCACCGGCTGCCGGTGCCGTGCTGGGTGGTGCCGGACGAGCCCGCCCTGTCCGCGCCGACCGTCTCCCAGATCGCGCACGCCCTGGGCGCCCGGGTGGTGCTCGGGGACGACTCCGGGCTCGCCCGCGACGCGCTGGACTTCGTCTTCGGCGGGGCCATGCTGCCCAACCTGCTGGCCGCGCTGACCCCGGGCTGCCTGGTCGTCACGCCGGGCGACCGCGCCGACCTGGTGGTCGGCACGCTGGCCGCGCACAGCGCCGGCACCCCGCCGATAGCCGGGGTGCTGCTGACCCTGAACGAGGTGCCCGGCGAGGGCATCCTGACCCTCGCCGGCCGGCTGGCCCCGGGCACACCGGTGCTCTCGGTGACCGGCAACAGTTTCCCCACCGCCGAGCAGCTCTTCTCCCTGGAGGGCAAGCTGGGCGCGGCCACCCCGCGCAAGGCGGAGACCGCCCTCGGCGTCTTCGAGCGGTACGTCGACACCGCCGAGCTGAGCAAGCGGGTCTCGGCGCCCAGCGGCGACCGTGTCACGCCGATGATGTTCGAGCACCAGCTCCTCGAACAGGCCCGTTCCGACCTGCGCCGGGTCGTGCTGCCGGAGGGGACCGAGGAGCGGGTGCTGCAGGCGGCGGAGGTGCTGCTGCGCCGGGGCGTGTGCGAGCTGACGCTGCTCGGTCCGGCCGAGCAGATCCGCAAGAAGGCCGCCGACCTCGGCATCGACCTCGCCGGGGCGGAGCTGATCGACCCGGCCGCCAGCGAACTGCGCGACTCCTTCGCCGAGAAGTACGCCGCCCTGCGCGCCCACAAGGGCGTCACCGTGGAGCTGGCGTACGACGTGGTCGCCGACGTGAACTACTTCGGCACGCTGATGGTGCAGGAAGGATTCGCCGACGGCATGGTGTCGGGGTCGGTGCACTCGACGGCGGCGACCATCCGCCCCGCCTTCGAGATCATCAAGACGAAGCCGGACGCGGAGATCGTCTCCTCCGTCTTCTTCATGTGCCTGGCCGACAAGGTCCTGGTCTACGGCGACTGCGCGGTCAACCCGGACCCGGACGCCGGGCAGCTCGCCGACATCGCCGCCCAGTCCGCGGCGACGGCGGCGCAGTTCGGGGTGGAGCCCCGGATCGCGATGCTGTCGTACTCGACGGGCACCTCCGGTTCCGGCGCGGACGTCGACAAGGTGCGCGAGGCCACCGAGCTGGTCCGCTCGCGCCGCCCGGACCTCAGCATCGAGGGGCCGATCCAGTACGACGCGGCGGTCGAGCCGTCGGTGGCCGCGACCAAACTCCCCGGCTCGGCGGTCGCCGGGCAGGCCAGCGTGCTGATCTTCCCCGACCTGAACACCGGCAACAACACGTACAAGGCGGTGCAGCGCTCGGCCGGTGCCATCGCGGTCGGCCCGGTCCTCCAGGGCCTGCGCAAGCCGGTCAACGACCTGTCGCGGGGTGCGCTCGTGCAGGACATCGTCAACACCGTCGCCATCACGGCGATCCAGGCCCAGCAGTCCCCGACCGAGAAGGCGTCCGCCCAGTGAGCCCCACGCGTGTCCTCGTCCTCAACTCCGGCTCCTCGTCGGTGAAGTACCAGCTGATCGACATGGGCGGGGGCGAGCGGCTGGCGGTCGGGCTGGTCGAACGCATCGGCGAGCGGACGTCGCGGCTGAAGCACACCCACGTGGCCGCCGGCGACACCCGGGAGCAGGAGGGCCCGATCGCCGACCACGAGGCCGCCCTGAAGGCGGTCGCCGCGGAACTGGGCCGGGACGGTCTGGGTCTGGACTCCCCGGAGCTGGCCGTGATCGGACACCGGGTGGTGCACGGCGGCGAGTTCTTCAGCGAGCCCACCCTCGTCGACGAGACCGTGCTCACGGAGATCGAGCGGCTGATCCCGGTCGCTCCGCTGCACAACCCGGCCAACCTCACCGGCATCCGCACCGCGCGGGCGCTCCGCCCCGACCTGCCCCAGGTGGCGGTCTTCGACACCGCGTTCCACACGACGATGCCCGAGTCCGCGGCGCGCTACGCGATCGACCCGAAGATCGCCGACCGGTACCGCATCCGCCGCTACGGCTTCCACGGCACCTCGCACGCGTACGTCTCGCGCGAGACGGCGCGACTGCTCGGCCGGGCGCCCGAGGACGTGAACGTGATCGTGCTGCACCTGGGCAACGGGGCGTCCGCCTCGGCCGTGCGGGGCGGGCGGTGCGTGGACACCTCCATGGGGCTGACACCTTTGGAGGGGCTCGTGATGGGTACGCGCTCGGGAGACATGGACCCGGCCGTCATCTTCCATTTGATGCGCGTTGGCGGAATGTCCGCCGACGAGATCGACACTCTTCTCAACAAGAGGAGCGGCCTGTTCGGTCTGTGCGGCGACAACGACATGCGGGAGATCCGCCGCCGGGTGGACGAGGGCGACGAGCAGGCGGGACTGGCCTTCGACATCTACATTCACCGGCTGAAGAAGTACATCGGCGCCTATTACGCCGTTCTCGGACGGGTGGACGCGGTGGCGTTCACCGCCGGGGTCGGCGAGAACGCGGCGCCGGTGCGGGAGGCCGCCGTGGCGGGCCTGGAGGGGCTGGGCCTCGCGGTGGACGGCGGGCTGAACGCCGTACGCGGCGACGAGGCGCGGCTGATCTCGCCCCCGGACGCGCGGGTGGCGGTGGCGGTGGTGCCGACGGACGAGGAAATGGAGATCGCGACCCAGAGCTATGCACTTGTGAATGAATCGGGGAATCCCCTTCTCACCTGAGCGGCATCCCGCCCTTTTGTATTTTCCGCCAGCCGGAATATTCCGCGCCGAAACAAACCGATAGGATGGCACCCATGCGCCGTTCGAAAATCGTCTGTACTCTCGGCCCCGCGGTCGACTCCCACGAGCAGCTCGTCACGCTGATCGAAGCCGGCATGAACGTGGCCCGCTTCAACTTCAGCCACGGCACCCACGCCGAGCACCAGGGTCGTTACGACCGGGTGCGGGCCGCCGCCAAGGAGACCGGCCGGGCCATCGGCGTCCTCGCCGACCTCCAGGGCCCGAAGATCCGCCTGGAGACCTTCGCCGAGGGTCCCGTCGAGCTGGTGCGCGGTGACGAGTTCACCATCACCACCGAGGACGTCCCGGGCGACAGGACGATCTGCGGCACGACGTACAAGGGCCTGCCCGGGGACGTCACCAAGGGCGACCAGGTCCTCATCAACGACGGCAACGTCGAGCTGAAGGTCACCGAGGTCGAGGGCCCCCGGGTGAGGACGATCGTCATCGAGGGCGGCGTCATCTCCGACCACAAGGGCATCAACCTGCCCGGCGCGGCGGTCAACGTCCCCGCGCTGAGCGAGAAGGACGTCGACGACCTCCGTTTCGCGCTGCGCATGGGCTGCGACCTGGTCGCCCTCTCCTTCGTCCGGGACGCCAAGGACGTCGCCGACGTGCACCGCGTCATGGACGAGGAGGGCCGCCGCGTCCCGGTGATCGCCAAGGTGGAGAAGCCCCAGGCGGTCGACAACATGGAGGACGTCGTGATGGCGTTCGACGGTGTGATGGTCGCCCGCGGCGACCTGGCCGTCGAGTACCCGCTCGAAAAGGTCCCCATGGTGCAGAAGCGCCTGATCGAGCTGTGCCGGCGCAACGCCAAGCCGGTGATCGTGGCGACCCAGATGATGGAGTCGATGATCACCAACTCCCGTCCGACCCGCGCCGAGGCCTCCGACGTGGCCAACGCGATCCTGGACGGCGCCGACGCGGTCATGCTCTCCGCCGAGTCCAGCGTGGGCGCGTACCCGATCGAGACCGTCAAGACGATGTCGAAGATCGTCACCGCCGCCGAGCAGGAGCTGCTCTCCAAGGGCCTCCAGCCGCTGGTGCCGGGCAAGAAGCCGCGCACGCAGGGCGGTTCGGTGGCCCGTGCCGCCGCCGAGATCGCCGACTTCCTGGGCGGCAAGGGCCTGGTGGCCTTCACCCAGTCCGGCGACACGGCCCGCCGGCTCTCCCGCTACCGCGCCTGCCAGCCGATCCTGGCCTTCACCACCGACGAGTCCACCCGCAACCAGCTCGCGCTGAGCTGGGGCGTGGAGCCGCACGTGGTGCCGTTCGTGAACAGCACCGACGAGATGGTCGACCTGGTGGACCAGGAGACGATGCGCCTGGGCCGGTTCGACGACGGCGACGTCGTCGTGATCACCGCCGGTTCGCCCCCCGGCGTGCCCGGCACCACGAACATGGTCCGCGTGCACCACCTGGGCGAGACGCGCCGCGGCTGACGGCACCACCGGCCCCCGAGGGGGCTCCCGTACGGCGTCGAGGGCGCCCCCTGCGACAGGGGGCGCCCTCGGGCGTCCCGCGGGCTCCCGGCGGAGCGCGGGCGCCGTCAGCCGGTCACGTACTGGTGCAGTCCCGGGATGTGCAGCGTGCCGCCGAACTGGCCGGCCTGGACGACCGTCACCTTGGTGAAGTAGATGAGCGGGATGTCCAGCGGCGGCGGGTGCTCGGGGTCGAAGGTGATCGGGATCAGCCCGAGCAGGTTGCCCGAGATGCTCTCGGTGTACATCACCGTCTCGCCGTCGCGGATCGTGGACGTGGAGCCCTCGGCCGCCTGCACGTGGTAGGTCTTGCCGATCTGCTTGTCCTTCACCGTCTGGTGCAGGTCGCCGATGTCGGTGCCGTTGGAGATGACGTACTTCAGCACCTTCTTGGTGGTGCCGTTGGCCGTCTTCACCTCGACGATGCCCTTGTAGGAGGCGCCCTTCAGCAGCAGCGAGCTGGCGTTGAGGTACCACGGGTCGTCGGGCAGCGGCACCGTGTTGTCGACGCCGCCCTCCTCGTCGGTGGCGACCGGGCAGTCGTCCACGTCCGTGCCGGTGCTCGCGGAGGCGCTGGGGGTGGGCGTGGCGGTGGCGTCCTCCTTCGCCTTCGCCGCGTCCTCCTTCGCCTTCCCGGCCGCCTCCTCCGCCGCCTCGGCCGCCTTGTCCACCGACTTCGCGGTGTCCTCGGCCGCCTTCGACGCCGTGCCGGTCACGCCCTCGACGGTGTCCTTCGCCGTGTCGGCGGCCTTCTCGGTGGTGTCCTTCAGCGCGCCGGACACGCCGGACGCGCTCTCGGACGCCGAGGGGGACGGCGTGGGGCTCGGGCTCTCGTCGTTCTTCTTGCCGCCGGTGAACAGGTCCTCCAGGGCGTCGCCGATGCCCTCCAGCAGACCGCCCTTGGTCTCCGACCCGGAGGGGGACGGCGCGGCGGTGGAACCGGACGCCGCCCGGCTCCCTGACGCGGAGGGGCTCGGCGCGGGTGCGGACTGCTCGTCCTCGGCGCCCTTGTCGTCGGAACCTGAATCCGGCGAAGAGGGGCCGTCGTCGTCCTTGTCCGCGTTCTTGTCCTCGTCCTTGCCGGCGTCCCCGGCGGAGGCGGAGGGGCCGGGCTCCTTCGCGTCGTCCTTGCCGTCCTCGGCCCCGTCGGTCGCCGAGGGCGAGGGCGTCGGCGACGCGGACGGGTCCTTCTCGGCGTCCTCGATGGCCGCCACGCAGTCCTTGTACTCGTCGGCCGTCAGGCTGTTGGAGGGCGGCGACGCGTCGTTGCCGTCGGCGAGGGCGAGCGTCGGCGTGAACCCCATCCCCATCAGCACGGCCGTGGGCATCGCCGCGATGGCTATCGCCTTGCCGGCCGGCATGTGGAACCTGGTGAACAACGGCTTCTTGGGTGCCGCGTGGCGCGGCCCGGTTCTCACGCGGGACGACTCCCCGTCGGTCCCGCGGGTCACCTCGTCAGCCGGCACTGTGCCTCCCGTTCGCCCCGTTGGCCGGGCTCGTTCCTGACAGATCGTGCGCCCCCGGTGCCGTGAGGACCTGGGAGGGTTCCCCGTCGTCCACTCCGCCGCGCGGCCCCGGCACCGTGGGGCCGCCCGCCGTGGTCCCGGGCTTGTCGAGGCCGGGGAAGGCGGTGTCGCCGGCCGCGGGCACCGCGCCCTCGGGCGTGCCGTCCGTGCCCTTGCCCTCCAGCGGCGGCTCGGCCTGCGGCGGCTCGCCCGGCACCCACGACACGGCCATGGCCCCGCCGACGAGTGCGAACAGGAAGCCGATGAGGAAGCCGCCGAGGTTGGACACGGGGATGGACACCAGCGCCAGCAGGATCGCCGCGACGCCCGCGAAGACCCGCACGTGCTTCTGGAACCACAGGCTGATGCCCAGGACGACCAGCAGCACGCCGATGATCAGGGACCCGGCGCCCGCGGTGGTGGACATCGCCAGCGTCAGGTGACCGATCTGGAGGTTCGCGTACGGGAAATAGGCGATGGGGAGTCCGCCGAGGGCGACGAACAGGCCGGCCCAGAACGGCCGTGCGCCACGCCAGGCGCGGAACTGCAGCCTCCGGCGGGTGAACTGGCCGGCTGCGGCAGGAGTCTCGGCGCTCATGGAAAACAGCTCCCTGGTACGGCTTTGCTGTGGTGGAGATGCGGTCCGCGTGTGAAGGCGCGGCCGGAGAGGGGACGGGCGGGGGCGCCACCAGGCTCCCCCGCCCGTCAACGAGTGCTTAGTAGCACTCCTTGACACCCTTGGACAGCGACATCTTCAGACCGCTGAGCTTGAAGGTTCCGGCGGTGGTCGCCCACGCCGTCTGCTTCACGTTGGTCAGCGTGGCCGAATCGGCCTGCTGCGAGAACCCGTAGGGGTTGGTGGTGTCGCCCTTCTTGATGCCGGGACCCTTGTTGGCGTCCTTGGCGGCCACACCGATGTCGATGCCGCGGAACGTGGCATCGGCCTGGAGGTCCTCGACGTCGATGTACAGGTTCTCCGCCTTGACCGGGGTGTCGCCACCGCCGGCCTTCAGCATGAGGCTGACCGAGCCGATCAGCGGGATGTCCGGGGTGACCACGGACTGGCACATGTTCTTGATCTGCGCCGAGTCGAACGCCGAGACCGCGACGGGGTGAGCCGCCTTCTCGCCCTTCAGCGTGTAACCCGAATCGACCGCGCCGTACTGCAAGAAGCCCGTGCCGTCGAGCCGGTCCGCCGTCACCTTGAACGACTGCCCCGACACGCTGAACGACGCGGCCAGAGCGCCCTGCGCGAGCGCGACGCCTATCGCAGCCGTGGCGGCGACGCTGGGCACCATCACCACAGCGAACCGCTTCCATCTGGTCCCGCCACGCACCTGGGACTCCATATTTCCTCCTTCTCGGACGTACATCTCCTGGCCTCGGCCGGCCCCGGGTTCGGCGGCTCGGTCTGGCAGGGATGGGAGAAGTGCTACGTCCTCGGGAAGGAGAGCGCCCGCACTCGGCGGCACGTACAACGCGCCCGAATAACCGGCGATCACCCCCGAGCGACAACCACTGGTCGCGCCTGACACGCATCACGCACAACCCTGCTGGACAGGCTTCGCCGGATGAGCGAAGACCCCCCTGCCCAAAGGGCCGGCCTCACTGCCGCCGACCCTGCTCGGTGGGGACCCAGGAACCCCCGCGACCCGACCGGCTGTCGGGGTACGGGAATGGACCGAGCGTCGCCGATCGTGGTGCATTCTCGCCGCCGACACAAGGGGGTTCGTTACTGGCTAGTAGCGGACGTGTTGCGGCGGGGCGACGCATCGGGCCCGAACGGCGACGCTGGGTGCGCCCTGAGGGCTGAACAAAAGCACTGATCGCCGGACAGAGACAGACAGATCGACGCGGCTGACTTACTGGCAGTAACAGCGGCCGCGATTACCAAGTTTTGGTAAAGCGCGGCCGCAGTGACGCCTCTTCGACAGCTCCTTCACACACGCCACACGCCGTGGGTGTTTGGAACGCCGCCGGAAGCCGGGCTAGAACAGGGCGCGAGCGAGCGACCGGCGTGCCGCGGTGACCCGCGGGTCCTCGGCACCGACCACCTCGAACAGTTCGAGCAGCCGCAGCCGTACGGCGTCGCGGTCGTCGCCCGCCGTGACGCGCACCGTGTCGATGAGGCGCCCGAAGGCGTCCTCGACGTGACCGCCCACCAGGTCCAGGTCGGCGGCGGCGATCTGCGCCTGGGCGTCGCCCGGCTTGTCGGCCGCGTCCTGACGGACCTTCTGCGGGTCGGCGTTCTGCACCCGCTGGAGCAACTCGGCCTGTGCCAGGCCCAGTTTGGCCTCCGTGTTGCCCGGCTCCTCGGCCAGCACGTTCTTGTACGCCTGGACGGCACCGCCCAGGTCGCCCGCGTCCAGGGCCTGTACGGCGGCCTCCAGCGCGGCGTCGTGCGGCCCGGCCGGGCGCTCGGGGGCGGCGGAGCGCGCGGCGCCCGGCTCGGCCTCGGGGTCGACGGTGAGACCGGTCAGACCGAAGCGCTCCTCGGCCACCTGCACCAACTGGTCCAGGGTCTGGCGGATCTGCGTCTCGCTCGCGGCCCCCTGGAAGAGCGGCAGTGCCTGTCCGGCGACGACCGCGAAGACGGCGGGGATGCCCTGGACGCCGAACTGCTGCATCAGCATCTGGTTGGCGTCGACGTCGATCTTGGCGAGGAGGAAGCGTCCGCCGTACTCGACGGCCAGCCGCTCCAGGACCGGGCTCAACTGCTTGCAGGGCTCGCACCACTCGGCCCAGAAGTCGATGACGACCGGGACCTCGGTGGACCGCTGCAGGACCGCGCTCTCGAAGCCGGCCTCGTCGACGTCGATGACGAGGTCGGCCGGGGAGACGGCGCCCGTCCCGCCCTGGCGGGCCGCCTCGGCGCGCGCCTGCTCCGCCTTCGCCTTGGCCTCCTGGGCCTGCTTCACCGCGGCGAGGTCGACGACCCCGCTCATGGACATGTTCCGTGGCTGCATGGGTCTATCCTCCCCCGTACGGCGCGCGCGTGTGAAAAGCGGGTCGAAAGCCCGCCCGGATGTGTGCTGTTCGGCGTGTGTGCTGTCGGCGCGGGGTCCCCACCCCGCACCCGTGGTCGTCGCTGGGGCGCGGGCGGACCCGCGCTTTCGCTACGGGTCGTAGCGTAATGCCATGAGGGCCCGCCGGAACACCCCGCCCCGGTGATCTGTCTCACGGGGGACCGCGTGTTACCCGCCGGTTAAGGTCGGTCCATGCAGAGCAGCAGCCCCGCCGGCCGTGCCGGACGCCCCCGCAGTGCCGCGGCGGACGCGGCGATCCTGGCCGCGACGCGGGCCGCCCTGGTCGACCTCGGCTGGTCCAGGCTCACCCTGGGAGACGTCGCCACGCGGGCCGGGGTTGCCAAGACGACGCTCTACCGCCGCTGGTCGGGCAAGAACGAACTGGTGGTGGACGCGGTCGCGGAACTCTTCGACGAGCTGGAACTGCCCGACCGCGGCTCCCTGGCCGCCGACATCGAGGGCGTGGTCCTCCAGTTCGCGGCGATCCTGGCCCGCCCGGAGGCCCGCAGCGGCCTGATGGCGGTGGTCGCGGAGTCGACCCGCGACGAGGTGCTGCGCGAACGCATCCGCACGTCGATCGTCGAACGCCAGAAGCGCCTGGTCCTGGAGGGCAGGGCCCGGGCGCAGGCACGGGGGGAGCTGCCCCCGGAGCCGGACGCCGCGGAGGCGGCCCGCACGGCGGACCTGATCTTCGACATGGTGGCGGGAGCGGTCGTGCACCGCACCCTGGTCAGCGCCGAGACCGCGAACGGCGACTGGGTCCGGAGCCTGACCCGGGTCCTGCTCTGGGGGCTCACCTCTCGGCCGGCCGAGCCGGGGGGCGGGTGACCTCTCGGCGGCCGGCCGAGCCGGAGGGTGGGTGAGCACAAGCCGGGGGTCCAGGGGGCTCCGCCCCCTGGTGACGCCCGCCGCGGCACGCGGCGCCTAGAACCCCGCGGGCTCCGTGTACACCCCCCACTCCTCGCGCAGCACTCCGCAGATCTCGCCCAGCGTCGCCTCCGCACGCACCGCGTCCAGCATCGGCTCGATCATGTTCCCGCCGGAGCGGGCCACCGCCAGCATCGCGTCCAGGGCTCCCCGCACCGCCGCGTCGTCGCGGGCGGCCCTGCGCTCGCCGAGCACCCGCACCTGCTCGCGCTCGACCTCGTGGCTGACCCGCAGGATCTCCAGGTCGCCGGTGACCGAGCCGGTGTGGACGTTGACGCCGACCACCTTCTTGTCGTCCTTCTCCAAAGCCTGCTGGTAGCGGAAGGCCGACTCGGCGATCTCCCCGGTGAACCAGCCGTCCTCGATGCCGCGCAGGAGACCGGAGGTGATCGGCCCGACGGGGTGCCGCCCGTCGGGGTGGGCGCGCAGCCCCCGCTCCTTGATCTGCTCGAAGATCTTCTCGGCGTCGGCCTCGATCCGGTCCGTAAGCTGCTCGACGAACCAGGAACCGCCCAGCGGGTCGGCGACGTTGGCGACGCCGGTCTCCTCCATCAGCACCTGCTGGGTGCGCAGCGCGATCTCGGCGGCCTGCTCGCTGGGCAGCGCGAGGGTCTCGTCGAGCGCGTTGGTGTGCAGGGAGTTGGTCCCTCCGAGCACGGCCGCCAGCGCCTCCACGGCCGTACGCACCACGTTGTTGTACGGCTGCTGCGCGGTCAGCGAGACGCCGGCGGTCTGGGTGTGGAACCGCAGCCACTGCGCCTTGTCGGTCTTCGCCCCGTACACGTCGCGCATCCAGCGGGCCCAGATCCTGCGCGCCGCGCGGAACTTGGCGATCTCCTCGAAGAAGTCGACGTGCGCGTCGAAGAAGAAGGAGAGGCCGGGCGCGAACACGTCCACGTCGAGACCGCGGCTGAGCCCCAGCTCCACGTACCCGAACCCGTCGGCGAGCGTGTACGCCAGCTCCTGCGCGGCCGTCGCCCCGGCCTCGCGGATGTGGTAGCCGGAGACGGAGAGCGGCTTGTAGGCGGGGATGCCGGCCGCGCAGTACTCCATGAGGTCGCCGATGAGCCGCAGGTGGGGCTCGGGCTGGAAGAGCCACTCCTTCTGTGCGATGTACTCCTTGAAGATGTCGGTCTGCAGCGTGCCGTTGAGCACGGACGCGTCGACGCCCTGCCGCTCGGCGGCGACCAGGTACATGCAGAACACGGGCACGGCGGGCCCGCTGATCGTCATGGAGGTCGTCACGTCGCCCAGCGGGATGTCCTTGAACAGCACCTCCATGTCGGCGGCCGAGTCGATGGCCACCCCGCAGTGCCCGACCTCGCCGAGCGAGCGCGGGTCGTCGGAGTCGCGGCCCATCAGGGTCGGCATGTCGAAGGCGACCGAGAGTCCGCCGCCGCCGTTGCGGAGGATCATCTTGTAGCGCTCGTTGGTCTGCTCGGCGTTGCCGAACCCGGCGAACTGCCGGATGGTCCACGTACGCCCCCGGTACCCGGTCGGATACAGGCCGCGGGTGAAGGGGTACTCGCCCGGCCAGCCGATCCGCTCGAAGCCCTCGTACCCGTCCCCGGGCCTCGGCCCGTACACCGGCTCCACGGGGTCCCCCGAGAGCGTGGTGAAGTCCGCGTCGCGCTTGCGTGCCGCGTCGTACCGGGCCTGCCAGCGACGGCGGCCCTCTTCTATGGCGTGAGCGTCCATCCTTCAAATTTACTAGGACGTCCAACTAAATGTCGATGGGGTACCGCCGTACGGGTGTCCGCACGGCGGTGGTGCGGCCGGTGAAGGGCCGGTTACGCCTTGACGGGGGCGGGCGCCTCGGCGGCGGCGACCTTGGCGTCCAGTTCCTTGCTGATCCTGCGTTCCACGAAGAACGCCGCGGTCGGAACGGTCCCGGCGAGCAGCACCCACAACTGCTTCTTCACCGGCCACTTCGCCTTGGAACCGAGGTCGAACGCGAAGATCAGGTAGATCACGTACAGCCAGCCGTGGGCGATGCTGACGACCTGGGTGAAGTCGGCGGCGCCACCCAGATCCAGCCCGTACTTGGCGATCATGCCAAGGCACAGCGCGATCAGCAGCACACCGGTGACGTACGCCATGACCCGGTAGCGGGTCAGCACGCTTCGTTTCATGGATACGAGCGTAACCGCCCGTTTCGCGCGATCTTCGACCGGGTCGGGCGGCTCGCCGGGCCCCCCGGGGCCGGCCCGGCGGCCCCGGCTCAGTCCTCCTTGAAGTCCCCCGCGGCGACCCGCAGCGGCCGGAGCATCGCGAAGATCTCCCCGCACTCCTCGGCGTCGTACGCGCCCAGGCCGAAGTCCATCGCCATCAGCTCGCGGGTGGCCGCCTCGACGACCTCGCGGCCCTTGTCGGTGATGGTGGCCAGGGTGCCGCGGCCGTCGTTGGGGTTGGGGCGCTTGGCCACCAGGCCGGAGCGCACCAGCCGGTCGACGGTGTTCGTCACGGAGGTGGGGTGCACCATCAGGCGCTCGCCGATCTTGGACATCGGCAGCTCGCCCGACTTGGAGAAGGTGAGCAGCACCAGCGCCTCGTAGCGCGCGAACGTGAGCCCGTACGGCTTGACCACGGCGTCGACCTCGGCCAGCAGGATCTGCTGGGCCCGCATGATCGACGTGATCGCGGCCATGGAGGGCACACCGCCCCAGCGCTGTGCCCAGAGTTCGTCGGCTCGGGCGATGGGATCGAAGGAGAGACTGAGGGGCTTCGGCACGCCACCAGACCTTACCGGCCGGTCACATGCCGGTCAGCCCCGTCTCGCCTTTCGATACCACCGCCCGGGCCGGGCGGTCAGCCGGCGAGGTGGCGCTCGACCGTCTCGACCTTCGACGTGAGGCCGTCCGTCACGCCGGGGCGGATGTCGGCCTTGAGGACCAGGGAGACCCGCGGAGCGCGCGCCTCGACGGCGGCGACGGCCCGCCGGACGACGTCCATGACCTCGTCCCACTCGCCCTCGACGGACGTGAACATCGCGTCGGTGCGGTTCGGCAGGCCGGACTCGCGGACCACCCGGACGGCGTCGGCCACGTACTCCCCCACGTCCTCGCCGACGCCGAGCGGCGTCACGGAGAAGGCGACGATCATGCGTTCACGACCCCTTCCTGGCGGGCGCGGGAGGCGATGACCGCGTCCTCGGCCTCGCGCTTGAGGCGGCGCTCGGCGAAGAAGCCGCCGGTGGGCAGGACGGAGAGGACGAAGTAGAGCGCGGCGGTCTTCAGCGGCCACTTGGCCCGGTTCCAGGCGTCCGCCCAGAAGAGCACGTAGAGGACGAAGAGGAGGCCGTGGATCGCGCCCATCACCGGCACCGCGTTGAAGTCGGTGGTCCGCTTCAGGACGGAGCAGACGAGCAGGAGGAGGAACGAGATCGCCTCGGGCGCCGAGACCAGGCGGAGGCGGCGGAGGGCGGTGGCGGTCTTGAGGTCCACGGGTCACCTTCGGGAGGGAGGAGGTCGCTGACGGTGCGGGTGGCACGTGCGCTCCGCCTTGTGAACGGAAGCACAATCGCTCGGCCATTGTGGCAAACAGCGCCCTAAGGGGTGGACTCAGGGTCGGTCTCCACCCGTGGGCCCTGTTCTGTCCACCCTTGGCGGGGCTACTTTCGCAATGTGGCGATGTTCCGACTTCAAGGCAGCAAGGTCCTCGCCGTCGACATGACCGGAGACGCCGTGAAGGCGAAGAACGGCTCGATGGTCGCGTACGACGGCGAGATGGCCTTCAAGAAGCTGACGGGCGGCGGTGAGGGGCTCCGGGGGATGGTGACCCGGCGGATCACCGGTGAGCAGATGACGGTGATGGAGGTGAAGGGGCGGGGGACCTGCTGGTTCGCGGACCGGGCCTCGGAGATCAACCTCGTGGCCCTCCAGGGCGACAGGCTGTACGTGGAGTCGAGCAACTTCCTGGCGGCCGACGCCGGACTGCGTACCGGCACCCGTTTCACGGGCACGCGCGGCGCCTCGCAGGGCAACGGGCTGTTCACCACGACGATCGAGGGGCACGGGCAGGCGGCGATCATGTCCGACGGTCCCGCGGTGGTGCTGCGCGTCAGTCCGCAGTACCCGCTGACCGTCGACCCGGGGGCCTACGTCGCGCACCAGGGCGACCTGCGGCAGTCCTTCCAGTCGGGGGTGAGCTTCCGCACGCTGCTGGGGGAGGGCGGCGGGGAGGCCTTCCAGATCCGCTTCGAGGGCGACGGACTGGTCTACGTGCAGCCGAGCGAGCGGAACACGATCGCGGGGGATGTGTGAGATGGGCTTCGACGAGATCAACTCCAAGATGGTCCGGGCCACCGTCGCCCCCGGGCAGCGGCTGTTCAGTCAGCGCGGGGCGATGCTCGCCTACCGGGGCGAGGTGTCCTTCACCCCCAATCTGCGCGGCGGGCAGGGCGGGGTCATGTCGATGATCGGCCGCCGGGTGGCCAACGAGGACACGCCGCTGATGACCGTGGAGGGCAGCGGCACCGTCTTCTTCGGGCACGGCGGCCACCACGTCCAGGTGATCAACCTTTCGGGTGACACGCTGTACGTGGAGGCCGACCGCCTGCTCGCCTTCGAGGGCAGCCTGGAGCGGAGCACCGTGTTCCTGGGCTCGCAGGGCGGGGTCATGGGCATGGTGCGGGGCCAGGTGAGCGGGCAGGGGCTGTTCACCACGTCCCTCAAGGGCCACGGTGCGGTGGCCGTGATGGCCCACGGCGGGGTCTTCGAGGTGCCCATCACTCCCCAGCGTCCGGTCCACGTGGACCCGCAGGCCTACGTCGCCCACCACGGCGACGTCCGTAACAGGCTCTCCACGGCCCTGGGCTGGCGGGACATGGTGGGACGCGGTTCCGGCGAGGCGTTCCAACTGGAGCTGAGCGGCAGCGGCGCGGTGTTCGTCCAGGCCTCGGAGGAGAAGCTGTGAACACGGTCCACCACGACCCGGCGACGCTGCCGGCCGACGACAACGTCAACGCGTACACCTTCTGCGTGGAGCTCAAGGGGAGCCAGTGGTTCCTGCAGAAGGGGAAGATGATCGCCTACTACGGGGCGATCGATTTCAACGGGATCGGGCACGGCCGGCTGGACCGTCTGGTGCGCACGTCGTTCCATTCGCCTCTGCACGCGAGCGACTGGGTCGTGGCGGAGGGCTCGGGCAAGATGCTCCTCGCCGACCGGGCCTTCGACGTGAACTCGTACGACCTGGAGGACGGCAACCTGACCATTCGCTCGGGCAACCTGCTCGCTTTTCAGCCAAGCCTCGCGCTCAAGCAGTCGATCGTGCCGGGCTTCCTGACGCTGATCGGGACCGGGAAGTTCGTGGCCGCGTCCAACGGCCCGGTGGTGTTCATGGAACCGCCGGTCCGGGTCGACCCGCAGGCCCTGGTCGGCTGGGCCGACTGCCCGTCCCCGTGCCACCACTACGACCACGGGTACCTGACCGGCCTACTGGGCGGTCTACGTGCGATGACGGGGCTCGGCGGGGCCTCCGGGGAGGAGCACCAGTTCGAGTTCGTGGGGGCGGGGACGGTGCTCCTTCAGTCGAGCGAGGTGCTGATGGCCGAGCAGGACGTGGGGGCTCCGCCGCAGCAGGCCGGGGTGCCCGCAGGCGGCGCTCCCGGAGCGCAGGGCGGCCGTTCGGGCGGACCGGGGCTTCCCGGACAGCTCGGGGACCTCCAACGCCGCTTCGGGCTGTGAGCGGTAATCTGCGGAGTGTGACGTCGAACGCGTGCGCACCGTCACTGTCACGGAAAACCCCTCACTAGTTCGCCTTTCAACCTTTTAGGTAGACTTCATTCATGGAGACCGAGACGGCCACTCGCTGGCTGACCGATACGGAGCAGTGTGCTTGGCGCACCCACCTGGAGGTCAACAGGCTGTTGACGCACCAGCTCGAGAAGGACCTGCAGCCGTTCGGCCTGACAATGAACGACTACGAGATCCTGGTGAACCTCTCCGAGTCGGAGGGCGACAGGATGCGGATGAGCGATCTGGCCGCCGCCACGATGCAGTCCAAGAGCCGCCTGTCCCACCAGATCACGCGCATGCAGAACGCGAACCTGGTCCGGCGGGAGAACTGCGAGTCCGACCGCCGCGGGCTCTTCGCCGTCCTCACCGAGCACGGCCTGGAGACCATGCGCAAGGTCGCCCCGCACCACGTGGCCTCCGTCCGCAGGCACTTCATCGACCTGCTGGCCCCGGAGGACCTGACGGAGCTGGACAAGGCGCTCAGGCCCATCGCCGAGCACCTGCGCGGGCAGCGGGGACGCCCCTGACCACGTCCCCCTGAGCCCGCTCAGGCACCGGCGCCCGGCAGGCGGAGCTCGAACAGGGCGCCGCCTGCCGGCGCGTCGTGCACCGTGAGCGTGCCGCCGTGCCGTACGGCGACGTCGCGGGCGATGGCCAGCCCGAGACCGGCCCCGCCGTCGTCGCGGCTGCGGGCCGCGTCGAGCCGTACGAAGCGCTCGAAGATCCGCTCCCGGTCGGCGGCCGGCACCCCCTCGCCGTCGTCGGCCACGGCGACCACCGCCACGTCCCCGTCCCGGCCCACGGACACCTCCACCGCCGAGCGCGCGTGCCGCTGGGCGTTGTCCAGCAGATTGGCCAGCACCCGCCCGAGCTGCCCCCGTGATCCGGCCACGCTCACCGGGCCCGCGTCGCCGTCCCGCACCCTCACCCCCGCCCGCCCCTCGGCGGCCTCCCGGGCGAGGGCGGCCAGGTCGACCCGGCCGTCGGCGGGCCGCTCCCCGGCGTCCAGCCTGGCCAGCAGCAGCAGGTCGGCGGCGAGCCGCTGGAGCCGTACGGTGTCCTCCACGGCGCCGTCGAGGTCCAGCAGTTCGGGGTGGGCGGCGGCCACCTCCAACTGGGTGCGCAGCGAGGCGATCGGGCTGCGCAGCTCGTGCGAGGCGTCCGCGACGAACCGGCGCTGCCGCTCCACCGAGGACTCCAGCGCGGCCAGCGTCTCGTTGGTGGTCGAGGCGAGCCTGGCCACCTCGTCGTGGGTGCCCGGCACCGGGACGCGGCGGGCCAGGTCCTCGCTGGCGGTGATCGCGGCCATCTCCCGCCGGATGCCCTCCACCGGGCGCAGTGCGCGCCGGGTGACCAGCCAGGTCACCCACGCGACGACCGCGAGCAGCAGCGGGAAGCCGATCAGCATCACCGTGAGCGCCGTGTTCACGGCACCGTGCTCGGCCGAGAGCGGGGCACCGGCGTAGACGGTGAGCCGGTCGCCGGCGCGGGTCTCCACGGGGACGGCGACGAAGCGGTAGTCCTCCGTGTCGCCGTCGATGGTCGCGGTGCCGTCGCCCACGGTGGCCGGCTCGCCGATCTCGCCGGCCTCCAGCGACGCGTCGGTGTCGTCCTCGGTGCCCCCGTCGTCGGAGTCGGAGTCGGAATCGGAATCGGAATCGGAGCCGGAGTCGTCGTCCGCGGCCGACGGCTGCGGCTTGACCGCGTCGACGCCGGTGCCGGTGATCCGGCGCAGGTCCTCGGTGGCGGCGACCAGGGTGCCCGCCTCGTCGACGACCTGCACGGGGCGTTCGTCGTCGTCCAGGTTCAGTTCCGTGTACCGCGTTCCGACGGCCAGCGCGGTCGCCACGTCCCGCGCCGAGCGCTCTGCCTGGGTGCCCGCCTCGCCGAGCAGGTTGGAGCGCAGGGACAGCAGGACGGCGGTGCCGGCCGCGACGAGGGCGACGGCGACCACGAGGGTCGCCGCCAGCGTGGCGCGGGCCCGCACGGAGCCGAAGAGGCGGCTCACCGGCCGGTCTCCAGCCGGTAGCCGGCGCCGCGCACGGTCCGGATGAGCCCGGCGCGCAGCTTGCGCCGGAGCGCGCTGACGTACACCTCGACGATGTTGGGGTCGCCGTCGTAGGCGAAGTCCCAGACGTGTTCCAGGATCTCGGCCTTGGAGACCACCTGCCCGGCGCGCACCACGAGCTGCTCCAGGACCGCGAACTCCTTGGCGGTGAGGGTGATCTCGTCCTCGCCGAGGAACACCCGGCGGGCGGCGGTGTCGACCCTGAGGTCGCCGTGGACGTGGACGGGCGAGGCCTCGACGCCCCGCCGCCGCAGCAGGGCCTTCACCCGGGCGACGAGGACGACGTACGAGAAGGGCTTGGTGAGGTAGTCGTCGGCGCCCGTGTCCAGGCCCTCGGCCTCGTCGTACTCGCCGTCCTTGGCGGTGAGCATCAGGATCGGCACGTCGTGTCCGGCGGCGCGCAGGGCGGCGCAGACCCGGTAGCCGTTGAGACCGGGCAGCATGATGTCGAGGACGACGAGGTCGTACCCGCCCTCGCCGGCCCGGTGCAGTCCCTCCAGGCCGTCGTGGACGACGTCCACGGCGTATCCCTCGGCGGTGAGGCCCTTGGCGAGCGACACGGCGAGGCGCTTCTCGTCCTCCACGATCAAGAGTCGGAAGGGGCGGCGCGAAGCGCCTCGGGCAGGGTGATGGTGGGCGACGGGCGGGCGCATGCGTCAAGAGTGGCAAAGCGGAGCTGAAGATCGCTTCAGGCGGCTTCAGCTCGGCCTCAGCGTCGGTCCCCGACAGTGAGGACGTCGAGAACCACTGGAACCACCGGACTGTGGACGATGTCCGACGAATCGGAGGAAGCCGCATGAAGCGCAAGATCGTGATCGCCGCACTGGCCGCCGCCGCGCTGGCCGGAGGCGGTACGGCGACGGCTCTGGCGACGACGGGGGACGACGGGCGGAGCACCGCGCCCCGCGCGGACGTGAGCGTGCCGGACGACGGCGGCGTACGGGACGAGGCCGACGACCGCGACGACGACCGCGACGACGACCGCGAGGACGCGGCTCGTGCCGCCTCGGCGAAGGTCACGGCGGCCGAAGCCGTCGCCGCCGCGCTGGCGGACACCCCGGGCACCGCCGTCTCCGCCGAGCTGGACGACGAGGACGAGGACGACGACGGCGACCGCGACGACGGCAACGGCGGCGACCGCCGGGAGCGGGCGGCCTGGGAGGTCGACGTCCTGTCGGGCGACGGCACCTGGCACGGCGTCCGGGTCGACGCGGTCACCGGCAAGGTCCTCGGCTCGGAGCGGGACGACGACGAGGACGACACCGCCGAGGTGCGCGCGGCGCTCCAGGGCACCTCCGTCGACGCCGCCGCGGCCGCGAGGGCCGCGGCGGGACACGGGACCGTGACCTCGGTCGAGCTGGACGAGGACGGCCACCACGGCGACGGACGGCCCGCCTGGGAGGTCGAGACGCACGCCCTGGGCAAGGGCGGTCAGGAGTGGCGGGTCGACGCGAAGACCGGCAAGGTCACGGCCGGCCACCCGCACGACCGGCACGACTCCCCTGACGGGGACGACGCGGACGACTCGCACGACGGACCCGACTCCGACGACGACTGACCGGCCCCGGCACCAGGGCCGCCGCCGCGGCGACCGCGCCGGAGACCGCGAAGCACACCGGCAGGGGCAGCCGCTCCACCAACAGGCCGACGGCGGCGGCCCCGGCGGAACTCCCGGCGTTGACCGCGGTGTTGCACCAGGTGCCCGCCCGGACCCGGAATCCGGGCGCCGCGTTCTCGTCGGCGACGAGGTAGGCGGTGGTCAGCGCGGGGGCGACGAACAGACCCGCGCACATGACGGCCGGGAGCAGCGTGCCGAGCCCGGGGGCTAGGCCCGCGGCGGCGAGGCAGAGGCCGAGTCCGGCCGCGAAGAACGGCAGCCGGGCGCGGGTCGAGGAGGTCCAGGTGACGGCGCCGTTGACGAGACCGCCGGCCGCGCTGCCCACGGACAGCGCCGCGAGCACCCAGGCGGCGGCGCCGTCCCCGAGACCGCGCTCCCCCGCGTAGGCGACGACGAGCAGGTCGACGGCGCTCACCGAGACGCCGACGCCCGCCGCGACGACCACGGGCTGCAGCAGGGCGCGGGCCTGCCCGGTGGCACCGCCCCCGGGTGCGGCGCCCTCGTCCTTCTCCGGCCCCGCCGGAGACGGCGCGGCGGTCGTCGCGGAGGTGACGAAGGCGAGGGTGCCGCCCGCCACCAGTACCGCGCTGAGCACGACGCCGGCGGTCGGCGGGGCGACGGCGACGACGGCACCGACCAGCAGCGGGCCGGAGACGAAGAGCAGTTCCTCGGCGACGCCGTCCAGGCTGTAGGCGCGCTGGAGCAGGGCGCGGTCGGGCAGCAGTTCCGCCCACACCGCGCGCATCGTGGGGCCGAGCGGGGGCGGGCAGGCCCCGGCGAGCGCGGCGGTCACCACGAGGACGGCCTCGGGCGTGCCCGGCCGGCAGACCGCCGCCAGCACGCAGAGCAGCGCGGCGTACAGCAGGGCCATGGGCAGCAGCGCCCTGCGCGGACCGTGCCGGTCGACGAGGGCGGCCCGGTAGGGGGACAGGAGGACGCCCATGGCGCCGAAGAGCGCCATGACCAGACCGGCCACGGCGTACGACCCGGTGGACCGGGTCAGGGAGAGCATCAGGGCGAGGGAGACCGTGCCGTAGGACAGCCGACCGACGAGGGCGGCCGCGAACGTGCGGCGGGCATGGGGGACACGGAGCACGGCGGCGTACGAGGGCCGCGGCAGGGGCGTGGACACGCGAAGGGTTCCTCAACAGGAAGGCAACGAGGGGACGCCGAGGCGCGCGACGGCCGGACACGGCGGTCGCGCACGGGGCGGGCCCTATGCCAAGAGGAGGAACACGCGCGTCACTTTAGCCCGTGGGGCCTCTCTCCACGAGGGCTTTTCCGACGAGGCCGTGCACCGGCCCCGCGAGACGAGGCCGTGCACCGGCCCCGCACCCCCGGCGAAGCCCCTGTCAGCCCCGTGTCAGCCCCGCCACCAGTTCGTCCGCCGCCCGGTACGGGTCCAGTTCCCCGGCGACGATGCGCTCCGCGAGGGCGCCCAGGCGCCGGTCGCCGTGCAGGTCGCCGATGCGTTCCCGCAGCGTGGTGACGGCGATCGTCTCCACCTCGCGCGCCGCACGGGCACGGCGCCGTTCGGCGAGGACGTCCCGCTCCTCCATCCACGCGCGGTGCTTCTCCAGCGCCTCGACGACCTCGTCGACGCCCTCGCCGCGGGCGGCGACGGTCTTGACGATGGGCGGGCGCCAGTCGCCGGCGGCGCGGGCCTCGCCGAGGCCCAGCATGTGGTTCAGCTCGCGGGCGGTGGCGTCGGCGCCGTCCCGGTCCGCCTTGTTGACGACGTAGACGTCGCCGATCTCCAGGATTCCGGCCTTGGCGGCCTGGATGCCGTCGCCCATGCCGGGGGCGAGCAGGACGACGGAGGTGTCGGCCTGGGAGGCGATCTCGACCTCCGACTGGCCCACGCCCACCGTCTCGACGAGAACCACGTCGCAGCCGGCCGCGTCGAGCACGCGGATCGCCTGCGGCGCGGCCCAGGCAAGGCCGCCGAGGTGGCCGCGGGTGGCCATCGAGCGGATGTAGACGCCCGGGTCGGAGGCGTGCTCCGACATCCGCACCCGGTCGCCGAGCAGCGCGCCGCCGGAGAAGGGCGAGGACGGGTCGACGGCGAGGACGCCGACCCGCCTGCCCTGCTTGCGGTAGGCCGTCACCAGCGCCGAGGTGGACGTCGACTTGCCGACGCCCGGCGAACCGGTCAGGCCGACGACGTACGCGTTGCCCGTGAGCGGCGCCAGGGCCTCCATGACCTCCCTGAGCTGCGGGGACGCCCCCTCCACCAGGGAGATCAGCCGGGCCACGGCCCGCGGCCGGCCTTCTCGGGCCTGGGCCACCAGTGAGGAGACGTCCTGCATCACAGCTCCGTTCAGCTCCGCTCGGTGAGATGTCGTGACTCTGGGGTCAGGCCCCGGGTACCCGCACGATCAGCGCGTCGCCCTGACCGCCGCCGCCGCACAGCGCCGCCGCGCCGACGCCGCCGCCGCGCCGCTTCAGTTCCAGCGCCAGGTGCAGCACCAGCCGGGCGCCGGACATGCCGATCGGGTGACCGAGGGCGATGGCACCCCCGTTGACGTTCACCTTTTCGGTGGAAACACCGAGGTCCTTCATTGACTGGACGGCGACGGCCGCGAACGCCTCGTTGATCTCGATCAGGTCCAGGTCGCCGACGGTCAGGCCCTCCTTCTTCAGGGCGTGCCGGATGGCGTTCGACGGCTGCGACTGCAAAGAGTTGTCGGGTCCCGCGACATTGCCGTGCGCGCCGATCTCCGCGATCCACTCCAGGCCCAGTTCCTCGGCCTTGGCCCGGCTCATGACGACCACGGCCGCCGCGCCGTCGGAGATCTGCGAGGAGGAGCCGGCGGTGATCGTGCCGTCCTTGGCGAAGGCCGGGCGGAGCTTGGCCAGCGACTCGGCGGTGGTGTCGCCGCGGATGCCCTCGTCCTTGCTGAACAGCACCGGGTCGCCCTTGCGCTGCGGGATCTCGACCGGGGTGATCTCGGCGTCGAAGACCCCGTTCTTCTGGGCGGCGGCGGCGCGCTGGTGGGACAGGGCGGCGATCTCGTCCTGGGCGGCGCGGTCGATGCCGAGCCGGGTGTTGTGCTTCTCCGTGGACTCGCCCATCGCGATGTTCTCGAAGGAGTCGGTCAGACCGTCGTACGCCATGGCGTCGATCATCTCGATCGCGCCGTACTTGTGGCCCTCGCGGGAGTTGGGGAGCAGGTGCGGGGCGTTGGTCATGGACTCCTGGCCGCCGGCGACGACCACGTCGAATTCACCCGCGCGAATGAGCTGGTCGGCGAGTGCGATGGCGTCGAGGCCGGAGAGGCAGACCTTGTTGATCGTGAGCGCCGGGACGCTCATCGGGATGCCGGCCTTGACGGCGGCCTGGCGGGCGGGGATCTGCCCGGCGCCGGCCTGGAGCACCTGCCCCATGATCACGTACTGGACCTGGTCGCCGCCGATCCCCGCGCGGTCCAGGGCGGCCTTGATCGCGAAGCCGCCGAGGTCGGCGCCGGAGAAGGACTTCAGGGAGCCGAGCAGCCGCCCCATCGGGGTGCGCGCACCCGCGACGACGACGGACGTCGTGCCGTTCGTACCGGAGGACGTTCCAGAAGCTGCAGATGACATGGGCTGCGATCCCCTTTTCCGGCCCGCACAGGCCGCGGAGTGAACGAGGGTTTACTCGAATGTACTGAGCGGTATGCCGCCCGTCACCCGGCGGTCGGTGTGATCGCGCGCACGTTGCGTAACTGCCTGCGGAGCGCTGCACTGAATCCATGCTGACGCGAATCGACCACATCGGAATCGCCTGCCACGACCTCGACACCACCGTCGAGTTCTACCGTGCCACGTACGGCTTCGAGGTGTTCCACACCGAGGTCAACGAAGAGCAGGGGGTCCGGGAGGCCATGCTCAGGATCAACGGCACCTCGGACGGCGGCGCCTCCTACCTCCAGCTCCTGGAGCCCGTCCGCGAGGACTCCGCGGTCGGCAAGTGGCTCGCGAAGAACGGCGAGGGCGTCCACCACATCGCGTTCGGCACGGCGGACGTGGACGCGGACGCCGCGGACATCCGGGACAAGGGCGTACGCGTTCTGTACGACGAGCCCCGGCGCGGTTCGATGGGATCGCGGATCACCTTCCTGCACCCCAAGGACTGCCACGGCGTCCTGACAGAACTGGTCACTTCGGCGCCCGTTGAGTCACCTGAGCACTGACCTTCGTACATAGGGGCCGGTAGGGTTGGGTGCGGTC
This sequence comes from Streptomyces sp. NRRL F-5650, assembly GCF_000721365.1. Taxonomy (NCBI): domain Bacteria; kingdom Bacillati; phylum Actinomycetota; class Actinomycetes; order Kitasatosporales; family Streptomycetaceae; genus Streptomyces; species Streptomyces sp. NRRL F-5650. Next base: position 45,703 of record NZ_JOGV01000014.1, read on the forward strand.
GCCGCTCAGTCCAGGGTGACCCGGTCCTGTCGTCTTGGGCGCCGGGACCGCCGGGGTCGTGTTTCGGGGGGTCGGCGACGGGGCAGCAGCACATGCTCCGCCGTTGATCTGACACCATTCCCCGGGGGCACCGTCCGGCGTACGGACGGAGCTCGTTCGGGAAGATTTGCGACCAGGGGACGGATGGGACCGCGCAGTGCGGGGCTACGAGAGCCAGGAGCGAGAGCCGGCGGCTGACGTCGACCACCTCTCTCGGTTCGAGGCCGAGATGAAGCGGCTGAAGACCGAGCGGGAAAAGGCGATCCAGCACGCCGAGGACCTCGGCTACCAGGTCGAGGTGCTGCGCGCCAAGCTGCACGAGGCGCGGCGCACCATCATGTCCCGGCCCGCCTTCGACGGCGGCGACATCGGGTACCAGGCCGAGCAGTTGCTGCGCAACGCGCAGACGCAGGCCGACCAGCTCCGCGCGGACGCGGAGCGGGAGCTGAGCCAGGCCCGCGCGCAGACGCAGCGGATCCTCCAGGAGCACGCCGAGCAGGCCGCCCGGCTCCAGGCCGAGCTGCACCAGGAGGCGGTGACCCGCCGCCAGCAGCTCGACCAGGAGCTGGCCGAGCGCCGCCAGACCGTCGAGTCGCACGTCAACGAGAACGTGGCGTGGGCGGAGCAACTGCGCGCCCGCACCGAGCAGCAGGCCCGCCGGCTGCTCGACGAGTCCCGCGCGGAGGCCGAACAGGCCATGAGCGCGGCCCGCGCGGAGGCCGAGCGGCTGACCGCCGAGGCCCGCCGCCGGCTGCGCGACGAGGCGGAGAGCGCCCGCGCGGAGGCCGAGCAGATCCTGCGCCGGGCCCGCACCGACGCGGAGCGGCTGCTGAACGCCGCCTCCACGCAGGCGCAGGAGGCCACCGACCACGCGGAGCAGTTGCGCAGCTCCACCGCCAGCGAGTCGGAGTCCGCCCGCCGCGAGGCCCAGGAGCTGAGCCGGGCCGCCGAACAGCGCATGGCCGAGGCCGAGGAGGCGCTGCGCAAGGCGCAGGCCGAGGCCGAGAAGGTGGTCACCGAGGCCCAGGAGGCCGCGGCCAAGGCGCTGTCGAGCGCCGAGGCGACCAACGAGCAGCGCACCCGCACCGCCAAGGAGCAGGTCGCCCGGCTGGTCGGCGAGGCCACCAAGGACGCCGAGAACACCCGGTCCGAGGCCGAGCAGGTCGTCGCCGACGCCCGGGCCGAGGCCGAGCGGATCGTCGCCGAGGCCGCCGAGAAGGCCCGTACGATCACCGCCGAGGAGTCGGCGACCCAGCTCTCCAAGGCGGCCAAGACCGCCGAGGACGTGCTGAACAAGGCGGCGGAGGACGCCAAGCGCACCACGAAGGCCGCCACCGAGGAGGCCGAGCGGATCCGCTCCGAGGCCGAGGCCGAGGCGGACCGGCTGCGCGGCGAGGCGCACGACATCGCCGAGCAGCTCAAGGGCGCGGCCAAGGACGACACCAAGGAGTACCGCGCCAAGACGGTCGAGCTGCAGGAGGAGGCGCGCCGCCTGCGCGGCGAGGCCGAGCAGTTGCGGGCCGACGCGGTCGAAGAGGGCGAGAAGATCCGCGCCGAGGCCCGCAAGGAGGCCGTGGCGCAGATCGAGGAGGCGGCGAAGACCGCCGAGGAGCTGCTCGCCAAGGCCAAGGCGGACGCGGACGAGCTGCGGCAGACCGCGACGGCGGACAGCGAGAAGGTCCGTACCGAGGCCATCGAGCGGGCGACGACGCTGCGCCGGCAGGCCGAGGAGACCCTGGAGCGCACCCGCGCGGAGGCCGAGCGGCACCGCGCGGAGGCCGCCGAGCGGGTGGAGGAGCTGCAGGCGGAGGCCGAGCGGGCCGCCCGCGAGCTGCGCGAGGAGACCGAGCGCGCCGTCGAGGCCCGGCAGGCGGAGGCCGCCGAGGAGCTGACGCGGCTGCACACCGAGGCCGAGGAGCGCCGCACCGCCGCCGAGGAGGCGCTGGGCGAGGCCCGCGAGGAGGGCGAGCGGATCCGCCGCGAGGCCGCCGAGGAGAGCGAGCGGCTGCGCGCCGAGGCCGCGGAGCGCATCCGTACGCTCCAGCAGCAGGCCGAGACGGAGGCCGAGCGGCTGCGCACCGAGGCCGCGGCGGACGCGTCGGCCTCCCGCGCGGAGGGCGAGGCCGTCGCCGTACGGCTGCGTTCGGAGGCGGCGAGCGAGGCGGAGCGGCTGAAGTCGGAGGCGCAGGAGAGCGCCGACCGGGTGCGGGCGGAGGCGCAGAGCGCCGCCGAGCGCATCGCGGCGGAGGCGTCGGAGACGCTGGCCGCCGCGCAGGAGGAGGCCGCCCGGCGCCGCCGCGAGGCGGAGGAGCTGCTCGGCTCGGCCCGGCAGGAGGCCGACTCGGAGCGCAGGCAGGCCCGCGAGCAGAGCGAGGAGCTGCTGGCCTCGGCGCGCACCCGCGTGGAGGAGGCGCAGGCCGAGGCGGTCCGGCTGGTCGAGGAGGCCGACCGGCGCGCCACCGAGATGGTGTCCGCCGCCGAGCAGCACGCGCAGCAGGTCCGGGAGTCCGTGGCGGGGCTGCACGAGCAGGCCCAGGAGGAGATCACGGGGCTGCGCAGCGCCGCCGAGCACGCGGCCGAGCGCACCCGGCAGGAGGCCCAGGAGGAGGCGGACCGGGTCCGCGCCGACGCCTACGCGGAGCGGGAGCGGGCGAGCGAGGACGCCGCACGCCTCAGGCGCGAGGCGCAGGAGGAGACGGAGGCGGCCAAGGCGCTGGCCGAGCGGACGGTGTCCGAGGCGCTCGCAGAGGCCGACCGGATCCGCACGGACGTCAACGAGCACGCCCAGCGGGTGCGTACGGAGGCCTCCGACGCCATCGCCGAGGCGGAGCAGTCCGCTTCGCGCACCCGGGCGGACGCCCGCGAGGACGCCAACCGCATCCGGTCCGACGCGGCGACGCAGGCGGACACCCTGATCACCGAGGCGCGTTCCGAGGCGGAGCGGCTGACCGCGGAGACGGCGGCCGAGACCGACCGGCTCCGCACGGAGACCCTCGCCGAGGCGGAGCGCGTCACCACCGAGGCGGCCCAGGCGGCCGAGCGGGTCCGCGCCGAGGCGGGCGCCCGGGCCGAGCAGCTCGTCTCGGAGGCCACCGGCGAGGCGGAGCGGCTGCGGGCCGAGGCCGCCGAGACGGTCGGCTCCGCCCAGCAGCACGCGCAGCGGATCCGCGCCGAGGCGGAGCGGGCCAAGGCCGAGGCGGCCGCGGAGGCGGAGCGGGTCACCACGGCCGCCCGCGAGGAGGCCGAGCGGACCCTCGACGAGGCCCGCAAGGACGCCAACAAGCGGCGTTCGGAGGCGGCCGAGCAGGTCGACACCCTCATCACGGAGACCGCGGCGGAGGCCGACAAACTGCTCACCGAGGCGCGGCAGCAGGCCCAGAAGACCACCGCGGACGCCGAGTCGCAGGCCGACACGATGGTCGGGGCGGCCCGCGCGGAGGCCGACCGGATCGTCCAGGAGGCGACGGTCGAGGGCAACACCCGCGTGGAGAAGGCCCGTACGGACGCCGACGAACTGCTGGTCGGCGCCCGCCGGGACGCGACCGCCATAAGGGAGCGCGCGGAGGAGCTGCGCGAGCGGCTCACCTCCGAGATCGAGGAGCTGCACGAGCGGGCCCGCCGCGAGGCCGCCGAGACGATGAAGTCGGCCGGCGACCGCTGCGACGCGCTCGTCAAGGCGGCCGAGGAGCAGCTCGCCAAGGCGGAGGCGAAGGCGAAGGAGCTGGTGTCGGAGGCCAACTCCGAGGCGGGCAAGGTGCGCATCGCCGCCGTCAAGAAGGCCGAGGGGCTGCTCAAGGAGGCCGAGCAGAAGAAGGCCACCCTGGTCCGCGAGGCCGAGGAGCTGAAGGCGGAGGCGGTCCGCGAGGCCCGGCGCACGGTCGACGAGGGCAAGCGCGAGCTGGAGGTGCTGGTCCGGCGCCGCGAGGACATCAACGCGGAGATCTCCCGGGTGCAGGACGTCCTGGAAGCGCTGGAGTCGTTCGAGGCGCCCGGGGGCGCGAAGGACAACGGCGTGAAGGCCGGAGCGACGGTGGGCGCCCCACGTTCGGGTGGCAAGTCGTCAGACAGCTAGCATTCAGGGGGATTTGGGTGTCTGCTGGAGATCTTTGGCCGGGTCCCGACGGGACCACTGCCCAGAGCTTTGGCAAGCCATCCGTGGGTCAGCCACCCAAAAGAGGTGTCATTCTCCGTATCAAACGTGCATCCGCTCGATGACACACCGCATTGGCGCCTAGGATTCCCTCTATCACCTCACCCGGTCTCTTTCGACAGGAACCCCATGAGCGACACTTCCCCCTACGGCTTCGAGCACGTGCGGCGTGGGTACGACCGCGCTCAGGTGGACGACTACATCGCCAAGCTCGTCTCCGACCGTGACAGCGCTCACACCCGCATCACCGCTCTGGAAAAGCGCATCGAGGAACTCCACCTCGAGACCCAGAACGCCCAGGCCCAGGTCAACGACGCCGAGCCGTCGTACGCCGGTCTCGGTGCCCGGGTCGAGAAGATCCTGCGGCTCGCCGAGGAAGAGGCGAAGGACCTGCGCGAGGAGGCCCGGCGCGCGGCGGAGCAGCACCGCGAGCTGGCCGAGTCGGCCGCCCAGCAGGTGCGCAACGACGCGGAGTCGTACGCCGCCGAGCGCAAGGCCAAGGCCGAGGACGAGGGCGTCCGGATCGTCGAGAAGGCCAAGAGCGACGCCTCCCAGCTGCGTTCCGAGGCGCAGAAGGACGCGCAGTCCAAGCGCGACGAGGCCGACGCGCTCTTCGAGGAGACCCGCGCGAAGGCCGCGCAGGCCGCCGCCGACTTCGAGACGAACCTCGCCAAGCGCCGCGAGCAGTCCGAGCGCGACCTGGCCTCCCGTCAGGCCAAGGCCGAGAAGCGGCTCGCGGAGATCGAGCACCGCGCGGAGCAGCTCCGCCTGGAGGCGGAGAAGCTGCGCACGGACGCCGAGCGCCGGGCCCGCCAGACCGTGGAGACGGCGCAGCGCCAGTCCGAGGACATCGTGGCCGACGCCAACGCCAAGGCCGACCGGATCCGTTCGGAGTCCGAGCGCGAGCTGGCCGCCCTCACCAACCGCCGCGACTCCATCAACGCGCAGCTCACCAACGTGCGCGAGATGCTGGCGTCGCTCACGGGTGCCGCGGTGGCCGCCGCCCCGGCGGTCGAGGACGAGTCGGTCTCCCGCGGGGTGCCGGCCCAGCAGTCCCGCTGACCCGGCCGGCGTCCGCTCGGGGGGCGTACGCCTGCTGAACACGTACGAAGAAGAGCGAGGCCCGTTGTCACTGGGGTGGCAGCGGGCCTCGTCCCGTTCTAGCGTGGGCGCCATGATCGAGCTCGAGGGGCTGACCAAGCGGTACGGCGAGAAGGTGGCGGTCGACAACCTCTCCTTCACCGTCAGACCCGGCATCATCACGGGCTTCCTCGGCCCCAACGGCGCGGGCAAGTCGACCACCATGCGGATGGTGCTCGGCCTGGACCGGCCCACCGCCGGGGACGTGCGGATCGACGGCAGGCACTACGAGGAGCTGAAGGACCCGCTGACGTACATCGGCGCGCTCCTGGAGGCGAAGGCCTGGCACGGCGGGCGCAGCGCCTACAACCACCTGCTGTGCCTCGCGCAGAGCAACGGCATCCCGGCGAGCCGGGTGCGCGAGGTGCTGGACACGGTCGGGCTGTCGGCGGTCGCCCGGAAGAAGACGAAGGGCTTCTCCCTCGGCATGGGCCAGCGGCTCGGCATCGCCGCCGCCCTCCTGGGCGACCCGCGGATCCTGATGTTCGACGAGCCGGTCAACGGCCTCGACCCCGAGGGCATCCACTGGATCCGCAACCTGATGAAGACCCTGGCCTCCCAGGGGCGCACGGTCTTCGTCTCCTCCCACCTGATGAGCGAGATGGCGCTGACCGCCGACCACCTGGTGGTCATCGGCCAGGGCAGGCTGCTGGCGGACACCTCCATGGCCGAGTTCATCGCGGAGAACTCGCGCAGCTACGTCCGCATCCGCACCCCGCAGCGCGAGCAGTTGCTCGACGCGCTGCACGCTGCCCGGATCCCGGTCGTCGAGGAGGCCGACGGGGTCCTGGAGGTGGACGGCGACGCGTCGGAGGCGGTCGGCGAGCTGGCGGCCCGGCAGCAGATCGTGCTGCACGAGCTGAGCCCGCAGCGGGCCTCCCTGGAGGAGGCGTTCATGCAGCTGACCGCCGAGTCCGTGGAGTACCACGCGCACGACGGGCAGCGGCCCGGCGCGGTGCCGCCGCAGCAGCAGCAACAGCCCCCGGGGCAACCGCCGCGGCAGCAGTGGGGCAGCGACTGGAAGAGGGGTTGAGCATGGCGGCGACACAGGTTCTGCGGTCCGAGTGGACCAAGATCCGGTCGGTGGCGTCGACGGTGTGGACGCTGGGCCTGGCCGTGGTCGTCACCATCGCCCTCGGCATGCTGATCTCGGCCCTGACCAAGAGCCAGTTCAACGACCTGAGCCGGCGGGACCAGCTCTCCTTCGACCCGACCTTCATCAGCTTCGCCGGCACGAGCCTCGGCCAGCTCGCGATGATCGTGTTCGGCGTCCTGGTCGTGGGCAACGAGTACAGCTCCGGCATGATCCGCACCTCGCTGGCGGCCGTGCCCCGGCGCGGCACCTTCCTGTTCGGCAAGATCGCGGTGGCGACCGCCCTGGCCCTGGTCGTGGGCATGGTCACCAGCTTCGCCACCTTCTTCCTCGGGCAGGCGATGCTCGGCGACCTGCGGGCGTCGATCGGCGATCCGGGCGTCCTGCGCGCGGTCTTCGGCGGCGGCCTCTACATGACCCTCATCGCGATGTTCTCGATGGGCGTCGCGGCGATGCTGCGCTCCCCCATGCTGTCGCTGGGCATCCTGATGCCGTTCTTCTTCCTGATCTCCAACGTCCTGGGCAACGTCCCCGCGACCCGGAAGGTGGGCCGGTTCCTGCCCGACCAGGCGGGCAGCCGGATCATGCAGGTGGTCACCCCGGTCGACGACAACGTGCCGTACGGACCGTGGGGCGGCCTCGGGATCATGGCACTGTGGGTGGTCGCGGCGCTCGTCGGCGGGTACGCGGTGCTGAGGCACCGGGACGCCTAGGAGGCGGACCGGCCGCCTTCGGGCCGGTCCGGGTTTTGCCCGGGCTTGAACGGAACCGTCAGCGCCTGGATATCCTCCTAACCCTTACGGGGGCGTGTGCCCTGCTGTCCCTGAACCTTCCGATGGGTGCGGAGCATGATCGAGGCTGTCGGCCTGACCAAGCGATACGGCGACAAGACCGCCGTGTACAACCTCTCCTTCCAGGTGCGGCCCGGTGCCGTCACCGGCTTCCTCGGGCCGAACGGCTCGGGCAAGTCGACGACGATGCGGATGATCCTGGGCCTGGACAACCCCACCGCGGGGCACGTGACGATCGGCGGTCACCCGTACCGCAAACTGCCGAACGCCGCGCGCCAGGTCGGTGCGCTGCTGGACGCCAAGGCGGTGCACGGCGGCCGGGCCGCCCGCAACCACCTGCTGAGCCTCGCCCAGCTCTCCGGCATCCCGGCCCGCCGGGTGGACGAGGTACTCGGCGTGGTGGGCCTCCAGGACGTGGCCAGGCGGCGTTCCAAGGGCTTCTCCCTCGGCATGGGCCAGCGGCTCGGCATCGCCGCCGCGCTGCTGGGCGACCCGCAGGTGCTGCTCTTCGACGAGCCGGTCAACGGCCTCGACCCGGAGGGCATCCACTGGGTGCGCAACCTGATGAAGGCGCTCGCGGCGGAGGGCCGCACCGTCTTCGTCTCCTCGCACCTGATGAGCGAGATGGCGCTGACCGCCGACCACCTGATCGTCATCGGGCGGGGCCAGTTGCTCGCCGACATGAGTGTGACGGACTTCATCTCGGCCAACTCGGCCGACTTCGCCCGTGTGCGGACGCCGGACAGCGAGCCCCAGCTCCGGGAGAAGCTGACCTCCGCGCTGACCGAGGCGGGCGGCAACGTGCTGCCCGAGCAGGACGGCGCGCTGCGGGTGACCGGCCTCCCCCTCCCCCGGATCAGCGACATCGCGCACGGCGCCGACGTACGGCTGTGGGAGCTGTCGCCGCACCAGGCCTCGCTGGAGGAGGCGTACATGCGGATGACGCAGGGCGCCGTGGACTACCGCTCGACCACCGACCAGAAGGCCGGCCTCCAGCAGCCCCTGCCGCCGGGCGCGCAGCCGCCGATGCCGGTGCCCGGACAGGGCCAGCCGGGGTGGTACGCCCCGCCGCCGCCCCAGCAGGGCGGTCAGCCCTTCGCCGCGCCGCAGGGCGCACCGGGCCAGGCCCCGGCGGGCCCTTACGGCGCCCCGGCGGCGCCCGGCGCGGTGCCGGGCGGTCAGCCGGGCAACCCGTACGCGGCGCAGACGCCCCAGCCGCCCGCCGCGGCCCCCGCACCGCCCGCCGCCGCCCCGGCGCCCGCCTCCGCGCCCGTCACCGACCCGACCAAGCCCGAGGACGCCCGATGAGCACCCCCCAGCCCCCGACGCAGCAGGCCGCGCCCGACTGGCAGGCGGCGCCCGGTTCGCCGTACCCGACCTACACCTCGCCGATCCCGGTGGTGCGCACGACCCTCGTGCACGCGCTGGCCTCCGAGTGGACGAAGATCAGGTCGGTGCGCTCCACGATGTGGACGCTGGGCGTGTTCGTCCTGCTGGTGCTCGGCATCGGGCTGCTGACCGGCGTCGTGGTGGCGAACTCGGACTCCGACCTGGCCGGCGAGAGCGCGCTGAGCCTCGGCTTCTTCGGCCTGCTGCTCGGCAGCATCTGCGTGATCACGCTCGGCGTGCTCACCACCGCGTCGGAGTACGGCACGGGCATGATCCGCACGACCATGACCGCCTGCCCCAGCCGCGGCCGGGTGCTGGCCGCCAAGGGCATCGTGTTCTTCCTGGTCGCCTTCGTGGTGACCCTGGTGTCCGCGACGCTGGTCGGACTGCTCCACGTGTCCATGCTGGAGGGCAACGGCGCCGGTGATCCCACCGGCACGGAGTGGCTGAAGGGCACCGTCGGCGTCTCGCTCTACATCGCGCTGCTCGGACTGCTCTCGCTGGCCGTGGGCTCGATCATCCGGCACTCGGCGGGCGCCATCACCCTCATGATCGGCGTCCTGCTCGCCCCGCTGGTGATCGCGCTGTTCATGTTCTCGGAGTCGCTCAAGGACGTGCAGCAGGCGCTGTTCGAGTACTCGATCCCGAACCAGATGAGCATCTTCTACGCCAACTCGCTCTCCGATTCCGGGCCCTCGGGCTGGGACCCGTTGTGGATCGTGCTCGGCGTGACCGCGGTCGCGTTCGCCGCCGCCTTCGCGCTGCTGGAGAAGCGGGACGTGTAGGGTCCGGCGGCTTCAGAACCTCGGCGCGTTACGGGACCGCTGCACCCGCGTGGTGCGGCGGTCCTTCGCGTTCCAGCACGCCTTGTGCCAGTGCCGGCGGTCGTCGACGCCCGCGTGGGCGGGCCAGGCGACCACGTGCGGGACACCGTCCGGGATGAGCTGGTCGCACCCCGGGCAGCGGTACGACTTCCCCTGCGCGCTCGCGCCCGCCACGTGCCGGACGCTCCACTCCTCCCCCTGCCAGCTCTCCGCGGACTGCCAGCCGCCGTAGCGGCCGGAGCCGTCCGCCTCGGCGCTCCGGCCGGAGGAACCGGCTCCCTTGGGTCGGTTGCGACGCGGGGACACAGGACACCTCACGGAGCTATACAGGAAGCAGGGCGGCATCCAGCCTACGCGGCACGGGGGCCTCCGGTGCGTGCCCCGGCGGCCGTCCCACCGGAACCGATTCTGCAGACAATCCGCAAAGTCCTCCGTCCGGCCGTGTCCTCGGCACGTGTCAGGCGGTTATGCCCTGTGGGGGAGCTCCGTGTCGGGGCCGAGGAAGCAGGAAAAGGCAATGCGCGTAGGAAGTTTCGTGCTGGGAGCCCAGTTCCCGGGGCAGGGCCAGGGGGAAGCGCTGCACCGCGCGGTCCGCTCGGCCGAGGTCGCCGAGGAAGCCGGGCTCGACACGGCCTGGCTGGCCGAACACCACTTCGTGCCGTACGGCACGTGTCCGTCGGCCGTGACCCTGGCCGCGCTGCTGCTGGGCCGCACCCGGCGCCTGCGGGTCGGCACCGCGGTCAGCGTGCTGCCCACCGTCCACCCCGTGGCGCTCGGCGAGCAGGCGGCGCTGCTGCACGTCACGAGCGGCGGCCGTTTCTCGCTGGGCGTGGGCCGCGGCGGCCCGTGGGTGGACCTGGAGGTGTTCGGCGCGGGCCTGGAGGCGTACGAGAAGGGGTTCCCGGAGTCGCTCGACCTGCTGCTGCGCTGGCTGCGCGAGCCGGCCGTCGGCGCCTCGGGGGACCGCTACCGGTTCCGCGAGGTGCCGGTCGTGCCGCGGCCCTCGGAGTCCCTGTCCGAGGAGCCGGGCCCGGAGGTCGTCGTCGCCTGCACCTCGCCGTCGAGCGTGCGCATGGCGGCCGAGCGGGGGCTGCCGATGCTCCTCGGGATGCACGTCGGGGACGAGGAGAAGGCGGAGATGGTCGCCCTGTGGCGCCGCCACGCCCGCGCTGCCGGGCGGCCGGCGGCGGAGATCCACGGCGCGGCCCATGTCTCGGCCGGCGTCTGCCAGATCGCGGACCGGCGCCCGGACGCGGCGGAGACCCTGCTCAAGGCGATGCCGGGCTGGCTGCGGCAGGGGCTCGGTGCCCATGTCACGGTGGACGGCCGTCAGCGGCGGATGCGCGACCCGCACGCCTACACCGAACTGCTCTGCGGGCTGCACCCGGTGGGCACGCCCCGGCTGTGCGCGGACCGGCTCGCGGCGACCGGCGAGCGGACCGGCATCTCCCGCTTCGCGCTGCTGGTCGAGGGCTCGGGAGACCTCGCGGCGACCGAGGAGAACGTACGGCGGCTCGGGGCCGAGGTGCTCCCCCAGCTCCGCTGAGCCGACGGGCGCGGGCTTGCCGCTCCGGCACAAGGACTGCACCGTGCGCGTACGGAGCGGCAAGCGGGCGCTCCGGGGTGCCTCAGCAGTCGCGCAGTTCCGGCGACTGGTTCAGCAACTGGCTGCGCACCGAGGTGAACTTGGTCAGCGTCTCGTCGACGGAGGAGTCCAACGGGAACACCGCCACCCGGTGGCAGTTCTGGAAGGCGAGCCGCACGCCGAAGTGCCGCTGCAGAGCACCGCGTATGGCGTCACTCGCGAGCGCGCGCAGGAGCTGGCCGCGCGCCTGCTCGTCCGGCGGAGGCGTCTGGTTGTCGGCGAAGGCTCCGCCGTCGACCTTCAGCTGTGCCACCAGGGAGCTGATCATCTCCCATGCGTAGGGCAGGGAGGTCCGGACGCAGTCGACGAAGTCTCCTTCGTCGACCTCGCCTCGCTCGGCCTGTTCGAGTAGGGCCGGTGAGACGTCGAGCGACATGGGTTCTCCTCTCGCACCCCCGACCAGCAGGGGTTGCCGGACAGTTAAGGGAGTACGCGATTTCGAACACGCTGCGTACACAGTTCGCGACCTCCCGTTCAATACCGTAAGCATCCGATCGTGACGGCACCAGGAGAATGCCCAGATGGACACCATCCGGTAGGCCGACAATCGGCCAGTGGGCACAACGGGGCCAATGGGAGAAGTGGGACGGCGCACGGGGGTGCCGCGGGTGGTCCGGGCACGGCCGAATCGCGTCGGGCCGGGCGCGTCGAGTAGCGTTGCCGACCATGCGTCTCGTCATCGCCCGCTGTTCCGTCGACTACGCCGGACGGCTCACCGCCCACCTCCCCCCGGCTCCCCGGCTGATCCTGGTCAAGGCGGACGGCAGCGTCTCGATCCACGCCGACGACCGGGCCTACAAGCCCCTCAACTGGATGTCGCCGCCCTGCACGCTGAAGGAGGGCGCGGGCGAGGAGGAGGGTGTCTGGACCGTCGTCAACAAGGCGGGCGAGAAGCTCATCATCACGATGGAGGAGATCCTCCACGACTCCTCGCACGAACTGGGCGTCGATCCCGGCCTGATCAAGGACGGCGTGGAAGCACACCTCCAGGAGCTGCTCGCCGACCGCATCGAGACCCTGGGCGAGGGCTACACCCTCATCCGGCGCGAGTACATGACCGCCATCGGCCCGGTCGACATCCTGTGCCGGGACGCCCAGGGCGGAACCGTCGCGGTCGAGATCAAGCGGCGCGGCGAGATCGACGGCGTGGAACAGCTCACGCGCTACCTGGAGCTGCTGAACCGCGATCCGCATCTCGCCCCGGTGCGCGGCGTGTTCGCCGCCCAGGAGATCAAGCCGCAGGCCCGCGTGCTCGCCACGGACCGCGGCATCGGCTGCCAGGTGCTGGACTACGACGCCCTGCGGGGCATCGAGGACGACAAGCTGCGGCTGTTCTGAGGGGCGTCACCGTCCGACGGATGTGAGGAGGGCCGGGCCCGACGGGCGGACCCGGTCCTTCTTCGTGCGCGGTTGCCCGGCCGGCCGGGTCAGACGACCTGGCCGGCCTCCGGGCCGGAGCCGGCCGGGGGTTCCGTTGCGGTGCCGGTCTCCTCGGTGCCGCTCGCGGCGGCGGCCGGGGTGTCCGCGGGCGAGTGGGCGGCCGTGGGACTGGTGAGGTCGCCGGCGCTGTTCGAGGGCGGCTCCGGCGGCGTGCCGGGGTCCGAGGACTCCGGCGGGTCGGGCTCCGTCTCGGACTCGTCCGGCGAGGGCGAGGGCGACGACGGGGGGTCGGTGGGCGTCGACTTCGACGGGCTCGGCGAGGTGGGGGGCTTCGACGACGTCGTCGGGTCGCTCGGGCGGCTCGGGCCGCCGGAACCCGGGTCGCCGGGCTGCCCGGAGTCGCTCGGTCCGTCGGAGGGCCGGTCCGACTCGGTCGGCTCCGGGTCGCCCGACGGGCCGGGGGTGCCCGTGCCCGGGTCGGCCGGACTGCCCGACACCTGCTGGTCCTTGCCGTCGTCGGAGGGCAGGTCCGCGTCCAGGCTGCCGTCGTCGATGCCCTGGCTCGCCGAGGGGGTGCCGCCGACCTCGTTGGAGGGGTCGCCCGCGTCGTTCTCGGAGGTGGCCCCGAGGGTGACCACCGTGCCGAGCACGGCGACCAGCAGCGCACCCGCTCCGGCGGCCACGAGGTTGCGCCGGGCGAAGCCCTTGATGCCGCCGGCGACCGTGCGGGACGGCTCCTCGTCGGGCTCGCGGCGGGTCACGAGGGTCGGGGACTGCGGCGGCGGCTGGAGCGGCGGGAAGGGCTCGGGGACGCCCGCGGAGGGCGACACCGACTCCTCGGTGCGGGCGTCGGGCACCTCCTCCCCCACCGTCGGTCCCAGACCCGCCCCGGCGACGCCCAGCCCGGCGGCGGCGCCCGGTACGCCGAAGGCGCCCGCGCCGATGCCCGGGCCCGGGGTGTCCCCGGTGCGGTCGGCGACCAGCGCGAGGGCGCGGCGGCCCGCGACGGCGCCGCGCTTGTCGGAGAGGGCGCCGCGCAGCCCGATGGATGCCTCCAGCTCGGCGCGCGCCCGGTCCAACTGGTCCTGGCACAGCGCGAGGACGCCGAGTTCGTGGTGGAAGTAGGCCTGTTCGGCGACGTCGCCCGCGAGCCGGGAGGCCTCGGTGCCCGAGCGCAGGGCCCGTTCCCAGGCGCCCCAGTGCAGTCCGGCGGCGAACGCGGGCGCCGCGGTGCGGGCCAGTTGGACGGCCGGGCTGTCCTCGTCCTCGGCGGTCGCGGTGGTGGCCGGCACCAGGACGGCGAGGGCGGCCAGTACGGCGTCGGCCTCGGCGCACACCCGCTCGGGGGTGACCGAGGGGTGACCGGCCCACCAGGCGTAGTGCTGGGCGGCGGACCGCGCGCGCTCGGCCACGTCGTCGGCGTATCCGGCGCTCTCCAACTGGGCGAGCACCCCGGCGGCCAGCCGGTAGCGGGAGCCGACCGGGGAGACCAGTCCGCAGTCGGTCAGTTCGCCGAGGGCGGCGTCCGCGTGGGTGTCGCCGACCAGGGCGGGCAGGTGCGCCTGGTGCGGCACCTCGCCGCCGAGCGCGACGGCGAACTCCAGGGTGGCGCGGGCGGAGGCGCTCAGCCGGGAGGCGAGCAGCGGTGCGGGCGCGGCGGCCTCGCCGAGGGACGGCAGGGGCACGTCGTCGTCGGCCTCGGTGGCCTCGTAGGGGGTGTCGTCGCCCTGGCGGGCGTCGGCGAAGACGCCGAACTCGTCGACGGCGTCGGCGCCGGCCCGCTCCCGGTCCCGGCGGCGCAGCAGGGCACCGGCCTGGACGAAGCGCAGCGGCAGGCCCTCGGACTCGAACCAGAGGTCTCCGGCCCAGTTGGCCTCCTCCTCGGTGAGGGCCCGGCCGGCGGCGCGCTCCAGCAGCTCCACGCCGTCCGAGCGGTCCAGGCCGGGGAGGAAGACCTCCTCGACGCCGGATTCGGCGGAGGGCGCGGGCACGTCCGGGGTGGCGCCGATGAGGAAGGCGCACTCGGGGGTGGCGTCGAGGAGTTCGTCGAGGGCGGTGCCGCCGAACTCGGCGTCGTCCAGGACGACGACCGCGCCCACCTCGCGCAGGCGGGCGAGGAGTTCCGTGCGGTCCGGGCGGTGCAGGGGCGCGTGGTGGACGGCGTGGAAGAGGTCGTGGAGCAGGTCGTCGGCGCTGCGGTGGTGGCCGTTCAGGCGGACGACGCCGTCGGGCGCGAGACCCGCGCAGTCCTCGGCGACCACGTCGAGGAGGCTGGTGCGGCCGGAGCCGGCGGGGCCGGTGAGGCGCACGGAGCGGCCGCGGGCGAGCAGCCGGACCAGGCGTTCGCGTTCGTCCTCGCGGGCCAGCAGTCCCAGGACGGTGCGGACCGGGCCCGGCGGGACGGGCGGCCGTGCGGCGCGCTCGGCCTCGGCGCGTTCGGCGGCGGTGAGCTTCTCGGGCGGTGCGGGCCGGTCGGCGGGCGGACAGACCTCGATCTCGCTGCCGTCGACGGGGTTGACGGTGAGCAGGAAGTCGCCGGACACCAGTCGCACGGTGCGGGCGAGCGCGGGTGCGTGCTGTCCGAAGTCGGAGGTGAGGGGGTCCCTGGGCGGGCGCGGGCGCGGCGTGTGCCGGCCGCCGTCCTGGCCGTGGTCCTCAGGGCCCCGGGTGTTCGGGTCCATTGGTTCAAGCCCCCAAGAGCGTCGTGTGCAGGGCCCCGGCAGGGACCACCCTCCCGGCCTTGCCGCACACCGCGCTGTCGCTTCTGGTCCGGGCCCGCCGGCGGGTTTGCAAAGGCAGCGGGCAGCCAGACCCTAAACCTTCGCCCAGTATCTCCGACAGTCCGGGGTGCCGGGCCGTCCGAGAGGTCACGGTCTCGTGAGGATTGCGTGTGTCGGAGGTGTGAACCTCCCCTTACACGCGGGGCAGGGTCTCCACACCGATCCCGCCCTCGATGGCCAGGATCCGGTGCAGCCGGGTGGCCACCAGCAGCCGCTGCATCTGCGGCGGCACGGCGCGCAGCACGAGGCGCCGGCCGCAGCGGCCGGCCCGCCGGTGGGCCCCCATGATCACGCCGAGACCGGTGGCGTCCCAGGAGTCCAGTTCTGACAGGTCGAGCACCAGGTCGCCGACTCCGTCGTCGACGGCCGAGTGCAGGACCGTACGGGCGTCCGCCGCGCTGCGGACGTCGAGGCGGCCCCCGACGACCAGCTCGACGTGGTCGCCCCTGATGTGCATATGCGCTCCCCGGCGTGCGTCTTGTCTTCGTCGTGCGTGCGTGTCGTCCGTGCGTGGTGGTCTCTCGGCGATATCAGGTGTTGCACCCTCTGACTGGCCGAAACGACCGGAGGTTGCCGCCTGTAAGCGAACCGATACCGAATTCACCCCGGCGTGTGACGTTCGCCGGGGCCGGTGCGACCTCAGTGCTTGTAGAAGCCCTGCCCGCTCTTGCGGCCGATGTCACCGGCGTCCACCATCCGGCGCATCAGCTCCGGCGGGGCGAACTTCTCGTCCTGGGACTCGGTGTAGATGTTGCCGGTGGCGTGCAGCAGGATGTCGACGCCCGTGAGGTCGGCGGTGGCCAGCGGCCCCATGGCGTGGCCGAAGCCCAGCTTGCAGGCGAGGTCGATGTCCTCGGCGGTGGCGACGCCCGACTCGTACAGCTTCGCGGCCTCGACGACGAGGGCGGAGATGAGCCGGGTGGTCACGAAACCGGCGACGTCGCGGTTGACGACGATGCAGGTCTTGCCGGTGGACTCGGCGAACTCCCGCGCGGTGGCGAGCGTTTCGTCGCTGGTCTTGTAGCCCCGTACCAGCTCGCACAGCTGCATCATCGGGACCGGCGAGAAGAAGTGGGTGCCGACGACCCGCTCCGGGCGCTCCGTCACGGCCGCGATCTTGGTGATCGGGATGGCGGAGGTGTTGGACGCGAGGATCGCCCCGTCCTTCACCAGCTTGTCCAGGGTACGGAAGATCTCGTGCTTGACGTCCAGCTTCTCGAAGACGGCCTCGACGACGACGTCCGCGTCGGCGGCGGCGTCCAGGTCGGTGGTCGTGGTGATGCGCCCGAGCGCGGCGTCGGCGTCGTCGGCGGTGAGCTTGCCCTTGGCGACGAACTTGTCGTACGACGCCTTGATGCCGTCGGTGCCGCGCCGCAGCGCCTCGTCGGTGACGTCGCGCAGGACGACGTCCCAGCCCGCCTGGGCGGAGACCTGGGCGATGCCCGATCCCATGAGACCGGCTCCGATGACGGCGAGCTTCCGTGCCACTGTGCGACTCCCCTGGTACGCGCTGATTCTCGTCTCTCGGCCGGAGATTAGCGGGCGCGGGGCGCTGTGTGACCGGTTAGTAACGCGCGTCACGTCTCAAATGACGGACGTCACACCGAGGGGTGTCATTCGGGTGTCACCCCGCGCCCCGTACGGCGTAGTTGAGGACCTTCCCGCTCAGCAGGTCCGCCATCTCGTCCAGCAGCACGAGCACCTCGCGGGAGACCTCCGAGGGCTTTCCGCCGGCGACCATCCGGTGGCCGATCTCCGTCATCACGGTGCCGTGCAGCCAGTTGATCTGACCGGCCATCAGCGTGGGCAGCGGGTCCTCGGCCGGGGCGGCGGTCTCCTCGCGCAGGGTCCGCTCCAGGTCGGCGAGGACCTCCTGGCCGATGGCCCACATCCGGGACCGCAGGGCGGGCGACTCCTGGACGACCCTCATGAAGGCGGCGTACCCGTCCATCAGGCCGAGGCGCGGCGACACCGACTCGACCTCCTCGCGCAGCTCGCGCAGGACGGCGCCGGCGGCGGACTCCCCGTCGCGCCGGCCGCGCACCCAGCGCGAGAGCCGGTCGACCACGCCCTTGGAACGGTCGAGGAACAGGTCCTCCTTGGCCGGGAAGTAGTTGTAGACGGTGTTGACGGAGACGTTCGCGGCGTCGGCGACCTCCGCCACCGTCACGGCCTCGAAGCCGCGCTCCAGGAACAGCCCCGTGGCGACGTCCGAGATGTACTGCCGGGTCTGCCGCTTCTTCCGTTCCCTGAGTCCCTCGGCCATGCCCGCATCCTAGCCGCGCCCGCACTCCTCACTGGTACCGGTGAAAACTTGGAGGCATTGCAAAATTTAAGTGACTCTGTTTTTCTGGGCGCATGACCATCATCAGTACGGCCGGACTGGCCCGCACCTTCGCGACCAAACGCGGCCCGGTGGAGGCGGTGCGCGGCATCGACCTCACCGTCCGGGAGGGCGAGATCCTGGGCTTCCTGGGCCCCAACGGCGCCGGCAAGACCACCACCCTGCGGATGCTCACGACCCTGCTCGCCCCCACCGGCGGCGCGGCCACCGTCGCCGGGCACGACCTGGCCACCGACCCGGCCGGGGTGCGCGCGGCGTGCGGGTACGTGGCGCAGTCGGGCGGGGTGGACTCGCAGATCACCGTGCGGGAGGAACTGGTCACCCAGGGCCGCCTGTACCGGCTGTCCAGGGCGCGGGCGGCCGAGCGCGCCGGCGAACTCGCCCGCGACCTGGGCCTGTCGGGGCTGCTCGACCGCAAGTGCGGCGCGCTCTCGGGCGGGCAGCGGCGGCGCCTGGACATCGCGATGGCGCTCACGCACCGCCCGGCGGTGCTCTTCCTGGACGAGCCGACGACGGGCCTGGACCCGGGCAGCCGCGCCGACCTGTGGGACCTGGTCCGCACCCTGCGCGACGAGCACGGCACCACGGTCTTCCTGACCACCCACTACCTCGACGAGGCCGACGCCCTCTCCGACCGCCTGGTCGTCGTGGACGGCGGCGTGGTGGTCGCCGAGGGCACCCCGGCCGCCCTGAAGCTCGAGTACGGCGGCTCGCCCGACGCCTCCCTCCAGGACACCTTCCTGGCCGTCACCGGCCGCAGCGCGGCTCCGGCCGACGCCACCCCCGTCGCCGTCTGACCCTCCGAGGACTCCCGATGCTGCTCCACGACACCGGCCTGATCTACGGCCGCTATCTGCGCCAGTCCCTGCGCTCCCGCTTCGCCCTGCTGTTCGGGGTGCTGATGCCGCTGCTGTACCTGCTGTTCTTCGGTCCGCTGCTGACCGACCTGCCGCTCGGCGGGCGGGGCAGCTCCTGGCAGGTGCTGGTCCCCGGCCTGCTGCTGCAACTGGGCCTCTTCGGCGCGTCCTTCGCGGGCTTCTCGATCATCATCGAGAACGGTCAGGGCGTGGTCGAGCGGATGCGCGTCACGCCCGTCAGCCGCCTGGCGCTGCTGCTGGGGCGGGTCCTGCGGGACGCCACCGTCTTCGCCTTCCAGGCGGTGCTGCTGGTGCTCGCCGCCGTGGCCATGGGCCTGCGGGCGCCGCTGCCCGGCATGCTGATCGGCTTCGCGTTCGTCGCGCTGCTCACGGTCTCGCTGGCGTCGCTGTCGTACGCGCTGGCGATGAAGGTCCGCACCCCGCAGGAGTTCGGGCCCACGATCAACGCCCTGACCATGCCGTCGATGCTGCTGTCCGGCCTGATGCTCCCGATGACGCTGGGCCCGGCGTGGCTCGACGTCCTCTCGCACCTGATGCCGTTCCGCTATCTGGTGGACGCGGTGCGGGACGCCTACGTCGGCTCCTACGCCACGGCGCACATGCTCTACGGCGTCCTCGTCGCCCTGGGCTTCACCGCGCTGGCCGTGACGGTGGGCACACGCGTGTTCCGGACCGCCGGGGCGTAACTACGCTGGCCCCATGGTCAACCTGACGCGCATCTACACCCGCACCGGCGACAAGGGCACCACCGCCCTCGGCGACATGAGCCGGGTGCCCAAGACCGACCTGCGGATCTCCGCGTACGCCGACGCCAACGAGGCGAACGCGGTGATCGGCACCGCCATCGCTCTCGGCGGCCTGTCCGAGGAGGTCGTCAAGGTCCTCGTCCGCGTCCAGAACGACCTCTTCGACGTGGGCGCGGACCTGTCCACGCCGGTGGTGGAGAACCCGGAGTACCCGCCGCTGCGGGTCGAGCAGTTCTACGTCGACAAGCTGGAGGCGGACTGCGACCGCTTCCTGACCGAGGTGGAGAAGCTCCGCTCCTTCATCCTCCCCGGCGGCACCCCCGGCGCGGCCCTGCTGCACCAGGCGTGCACGGTGGTCCGCCGGGCCGAGCGCTCCACCTGGGCGGCGCTGGAGGCCCACGGCGAGACGATGAACTCGCTCACCGCCACCTACCTGAACCGCCTCTCCGACCTGCTCTTCATCCTGGCCCGCGTGGCCAACAAGGAGGTCGGCGACGTACTGTGGGTGCCGGGCGGGGAGCGCTAGGGCGACCGGCGCGCGGCACCGTACACGCCCCAAACGGTCTGCGCGCCGCCGACGCACATCAGGACGGCGCCCACCTTCGTCAGGGTGACGACGGGGACCTCCACGTCACCCGTGAACAGCCACAGGGCCAGGCCGGCGAGCAGGGTGACGGCGCCCTCCAGCAGGTTCTTGGACTCCCGGGTCACCGCTGTGCCTCCTGCTTCCGCCGCTCGGCCGGGACCTCGGGCGTCCCCGCCGGGGCCTTCTTCGGCCAGATCAGATACCCGAGCGCCACCAGGCCGTGGATGGCGGCAGCCCTGACGGCCACCCATTGGAAGCCCCGCAGGGACGAGATGTCGCCCGCGTCGCCCACGTACCAGACCGCCCCCTGGAGCAGCGCGCAGGCGACGGCGGCGCCGAGCACCGTGCGCAGCCACAGCCGGCCCTCGTGCCGGGCCCGTGCCATGCCGTAGCGCGGGGGCTTGACCGGCGGCGGGCCGCCGGCCAGGCGGTGGGCGGCGTGGCCGTCGAGCCAGCGGATCGTGTAGTGGCCGTAGCCGACGGTGTAGCCGATGTACAGCGCGGCCAGGCCGTGCTCCCAGCCGGGCTCGGCGCCGTTCTTCAGGTCCCAGGCCGTCGCCGCGAAGAGCACCAGTTCCAGCACGGGCTCGCACAGCAGCAGGACCACACTGGTCCGCCGCCACTTCAGCAGGTAGCGGGCGCCCAGTCCGAGGGCCAGCAGCACCCAGAAGCCGACCTCGCAGGCGATGATCAACGCGACGACCACGACGCACTCCCTTCGTTCACCCTCCCAGGCTCCCGCCGGAGAACGCCGCGTTCGTCGTCGCCGGTGACGAACCTCCGGTACATCGAAAGGTGCAGTGCCGGACCCTCCCGCGGGATCAGGCGCACCGGGCGCGGTCCGTGTTGGATGGTGGCATGGCCGTACGACTCCCCCGCCCGCGCCGCTTCGACGTGTACGCCGCGTCGGCGGGGCTGCTGGGCGGACTGCTGCTGTGGGGCATCGGCCTGGGCGTGCGCCGGGCGGACGACCCCGTCGTGCTGTTCGAAGGCCGCTGGCCGCTGCTGGTGCCCCTCGCCGTCATGGCGGGCTGCGAACTGCTGCGCCGGGCAGCGCCGCGCACCGGGCTGCTGACCGGCACCGCCGCGCTGGTCGCGGACACGTTCACCCAGGGCAGCCTGGTCACGCTGATCATGTACACCGACCTCATGTACGCCGCCGTGCTCTACGGCCCGCCCGCCTCCGCCCGCCGCATCCCGTGGATCACCGGGCTGCTCACCGTGGCCGGCACGGTCGTGCCGTTCGCGGTGTGGCGGGCGCCCGAGGCGCTGCTCATCGGCGTCGCCGTCGGCATCGTGACGTTCGGGCCCGCCTCCACGGGGCTCATCGTCCGCAACCACCGCGAGGCCGCCGACGCCGCCCTGCTGCGGGCCGAGCAGACCGCGCTGCTGGCCGAGACGGACCGGGTCCAGGCGGTGACGGCGGAGCGCGCCCGGATGGCCCGGGAGCTGCACGACATGGTCGCCAACCACCTCTCCGCGATCGCCATCCACTCCACGGCCGCGCTCTCCCTGGACGACGCGGCCACCACCCGGCAGGCCCTCGGCGTGATCCGCGAGAACAGCGTGGCGGGACTGGCCGAGATGCGCCGCCTGATCGGCATCCTGCGCGACGACGGCGGGAGCGCGGAGCCCGCCGCGGCGCCCACCCTCGACGGGCTCGGCGCGCTGGTCGACGCGGCCCGCGCCAACGGGCTGGACGTCGTCCTGGACGCGGCCCCGGGCGACAACCTGCCCGCGCCGGTCGAACTGGCCGCGTACCGGATCGTGCAGGAGTCGCTCACCAACGCGCTCAAGCACGCGTCGAAGGGCACCGTCCGGGTGCGGCTCGACCGGCAGGAGGGCTCCCTGCGGATCCGGGTGACCAGCCCCTGCGGCGACCGGGACGCGCCCCGGGCCCCGGGCTCGGGCGCCGGGCTGGTCGGGATGCGGGAGCGGGCCGCGCTGCTGCACGGCACCTTCGAGGCGGGGCCGATGCCCGGCCCCGGCCCGGCCGGCGACAGGATCTGGGCCGTACGCGCCACCCTCCCCCTGACCGAAGGAGACCTCGCATGATCCGCGTCCTCGTCGCCGAGGACCAGTCCGCCGTCCGTGCGGGGCTGGTGCTGATCCTGGGCAGCGCACCCGACATCGAGGTGGCCGGGGAGGCCGCGGACGGCGAGCAGGCGGTGGCGCTGGCCCGCGAGCTGCGTCCCGACCTGGTGCTGATGGACGTGCAGATGCCGCGCCTGGACGGGGTGTCGGCGACCCGGATCGTGGTCGGGGAAGGTCTCGCCGACGTGCTCGTGCTGACCACCTTCGACCTGGACGAGTACGTCTTCGGGGCGCTGCGGGCGGGGGCCGCCGGGTTCCTGCTGAAGAACACCGACGCCCAGGACCTGATCGCGGCCGTGCGCACGGTGGCGGGCGGCGAGGGCATCGTGGCGCCGGCCGTCACCAGGCGGCTGATCGCCGAGTTCGCCGCGAAGCCGGTGCGGGAGCCGGCCGCCGACCCGGCGGTGCTGCGGGACCTGACGCGGCGTGAGCGCGAGGTGCTCTCCTGCCTCGGCGAGGGGCTGTCCAACGCGGCGGTCGCCGAACGGCTGGACATGGCGGAGGCGACGGTGAAGACGCACGTCAGCCGACTGCTGGGGAAGCTGGGGCTGCGCAGCCGGGTGCAAGCCGCGGTGCTGGCGCAGGAGTTGGGGATCTAGTTCCGCCCTCAACCACGCGCTGTCACATTGGTCCAGACCTATTGACCCGTGGTCCAGACCTTTCTATTCTCGCCGCACTGCGGGCATGAGGCTCAGTCATGCCCTCGACAACACCCCCAAAAAGGAGGCGCACATGCGCTTCAGACACAAGGCCGCGGCTCTCGCAGCGACCCTGGCGCTCCCCCTCGCCGGGCTGGTCGGACTCGCGAGCCCGGCGCAGGCGGCCGGCAGCGCGACGGCCACCTTCCAGAAGACCTCCGACTGGGGCTCGGGCTTCGGCGGCCAGTGGACGGTGAAGAACACCGGCACCGCCTCCCTCAGCTCCTGGACCGTCGAGTGGGACTTCCCCGCCGGCACCAAGGTCACCTCCGCCTGGGACGCCACCGTCACCAACTCCGGCGACCACTGGACCGCCAAGAACGTCGGCTGGAACGGGACGCTCGCCCCCGGCGCCTCGGTCTCCTTCGGCTTCAACGGCAGCGGCCCCGGCTCCCCGGCCAACTGCAAGCTCAACGGCGGGAGCTGCGACGGCAGTTCCGTCCCCGGCGACCAGGCGCCCTCCGCGCCCGGCACGCCCACCGCCTCCGGCATCACCGACACCTCGGTGAAGCTGTCCTGGACGGCGGCCACCGACGACAAGGGCATCAAGAACTACGACGTCCTGCGCGACGGCGCCACGGTCGCCACCGTGACGGGCACCACGTACACCGACACCGGCCTCACCAAGGGCACCTCCTACTCGTACACCGTCAAGGCGCGCGACACCGCCGACCAGACCGGTCCGGCCAGCGGCGCCGTGAAGGTCACCACCACCGGCGGCGGGGACGGCGGCAACCCCGACCCCGGTGCCGAGGTCAAGATGGGCTACTTCACCAACTGGGGCGTCTACGGGCGCAACTACCACGTGAAGAACCTGGTCACCTCCGGCTCCGCCGACAAGATCACGCACATCAACTACGCCTTCGGCAACGTCCAGGGTGGCAAGTGCACCATCGGCGACTCCTACGCCGACTACGACAAGGCGTACACCGCCGACCAGTCCGTCGACGGCGTCGCCGACACCTGGGACCAGCCGCTGCGCGGCAACTTCAACCAGCTCCGCAAGCTGAAGGCCAAGTACCCGCACATCAAGATCCTGTACTCCTTCGGCGGCTGGACCTGGTCCGGCGGCTTCCCGGACGCCGTGAAGAACCCCGCCGCGTTCGCGAAGTCCTGTCACGACCTGGTCGAGGACCCGCGCTGGGCCGACGTCTTCGACGGCATCGACCTGGACTGGGAGTACCCGAACGCCTGCGGTCTGAGCTGTGACGAGACCAGCGCCCCGAACGCCTTCAGCAGCATGATGAAGGCCATGCGCGCCGAGTTCGGCCAGGACTACCTGATCACCGCGGCCGTCACCGCCGACGGCTCGGCGGGCGGCAAGGTCGACGCCGCCGACTACGGCGAGGCGTCGAAGTACATCAACTGGTACAACGTGATGACGTACGACTTCTTCGGCGCGTGGGACAAGCAGGGCCCGACCGCCCCGCACTCGCCGCTGACCTCGTACAACGGCATCCCGCAGCAGGGCTTCAACACCGCCGACGCGATGGCGAAGTTCAAGTCCAAGGGCGTGCCGGCCAACAAGCTCCTGATCGGCATCGGCTTCTACGGCCGCGGCTGGACCGGCGTCACGCAGTCCGCGCCCGGCGGCACCGCCACCGGTCCGGCAGCCGGCACCTACGAGGCGGGCATCGAGGACTACAAGGTCCTCAAGAACAGCTGCCCGTCCACCGGCACCGTCGCCGGCACCGCGTACGCCCACTGCGGCACCAACTGGTGGTCCTACGACACCCCGGCCACCATCAAGTCCAAGATGGACTGGGCGGAGCAGCAGGGCCTCGGCGGCGCCTTCTTCTGGGAGTTCAGCGGCGACACCGCCAACGGCGAACTGGTGAGCGCCATCGACAGCGGTCTGAAGTGACCCGCGCCTGACAGGGCCGGGGCCCGCCGCCCTCGGGCGGCGGGCCCCGGCTCGTGCGGACCGGCCCGTCGTGTCCCGCGTCGCGTCAGGCCGCGGTGCCGGTCACGAAGGGCAGTTCGAGAATGGTCCGGCAGCCCTGTTCGGCGGCGCAGACCGGGCCGACGAGGTTGACCAGCCGGGCCGCGTTGAGCTGGATCAGGCCGTCCACACCGAGGTGGGCGAAGTCGACGGACAGCCCGGGGTCGCCGTCCACCCGGATGGAGAACTCGGGGTCGCTCTCCGACTGCTGCCAGCCGTCGCCGAGGCCGAGATCCGCCACGTGCTCGATCACCGTGGTGTGCCAGGGCTCACCGGCGACGTAGCCGGTGAAGGCGTACCGCATGGCCGCCGCCGTGCCCTCGCGGATGGTCAGGCCGCTGGCCGGCAGGTGGATGTCGCGGGGCGCGGGGAGGATCTCCCAGGCGGTGGTGCGCAGCTCGTCGAGTTCGAGTCCCAGCGCACCGGTGACCAGGCGGGCCGCCTGCCCCTCGTACCAGTGGAAGGCCTGTCCGAGCATCCCGGCGCGGGGGCTGTCGGGGCCGCACTCCTCGACCGGGGCGCCGAAGCCGAGCAGTTGGAGGACGTCGGCGGCCGCGTAGTCCCGGTGGAAGTTGCGCTCGCGCGTCCACACGCCGCGGATGCCCCGTGTGTACCCGGACAGCACGAGCGGCATCACGTCATTGAGCAGACCGGGCATGTTGCCACCCCCGGTCAGCGTGCTGCCGCCCTCGGCGCAGGCCTTCTCCAGGTCCTCGTGGAAGGGGGTGCCGCGCAGCTCGAACCCGCCGGTCGGGGTCACCACGTTCTTGCCCGAGCGCAGGATGCGGGCGGTCAGCCCGGCGTCCCAGAAGGGCGGGTTGAGCAGAACGCAGTCGGCGTCCGTCGCCAGGGCCGCCGCCACGTCCGTGGTGGCCGGCACTCCGATCGGGCCGATGCCCGCGATCTCTCCGGCGTCCCGGCCGTCCTTGTCCGGGTTCTGGGTCACGACGGCGACCAGTTCGTGCTCGTCGGACCGCGCGAGCAACTCGATCTGCTTCTTGGCGATGGTGCCTGTGTACCACTGGATCACCCGGTACAAGGGTCTCCTCCTCAGGTGTGGGGCGGCGGCTGCGTCCGCAGCGCCGACAGGTCCGTGATGCCGTGGTGGTGCACGGCGGCCGGTGCGCGGGCGCCGCCGGCCGGCCCCCACAGTGCGACGGCGAGCCGGTGCCCCGGCCCCGTGTCGAGGTCCGTGAGGGCGATGCGGGGCACGGCGTCGGGCCGCCCCCGCCACCCGAGCAGGCGGGCCGGCTCGTCGGGACCACTGACGGTCAGGTCGGCCGGGTCGACGGTCAGTCCGTCCCCCGTCGCCTTCAGCACCGCCTCCTTGCGCGCCCAGTAGCGGGTGAAGGCGGCGGCGCGCCGCTCCTCGGGCAGGGCCAGCAGCGTGCGGCGTTCCGGCTCCGCCAGGACGGAGTCCCTCGCCCTGCCGTCCGTCACCAGGTACTGGATGTCCACCCCGACCGGGCCCGCGGTGCTGACCGCCACGGCGACCCGCTCGCCCGAGTGCGACAGGGACACCTCCAGGCCGGGCCACAGGAGCCGGGGCTTGCCGTGCGGGCCGCCGCAGCGCTGGCAGACCCGTTCGAACCGCAGGGCGCGCGGGTCGGCACCGGTCAGCGAGGACACGATCCGGCGGACGAACGCGTGTGCCGTCATGTACTGCGCGCGCACCCGCGCCTCGGTCAGTTCCCGGCACCGCTGCCGCTCGGCGTCGTCCAGCAGGTCGAGCAGGGACAGATGGGTTTCGGCGGTCGTCGTCCACACCTGGCACTCACCGGCCCCGATGCCGATCGGAGGCGCGGTCACCTGCGCGGGTCCAGGGCGAGTTTGCCCACGGTGCGGCGGGCGGCGAGTTCCTCGTGCACCCGGCGCGCCTCGGAGAGCGGGTGCACACCGCCCGACACCACGTGCAGCCGGCCCGCCGCGACCTCGTCGAAGAGTTCGCCGATCGCCTTCTGCAACAGTCCGGGCCGGTCCATGGCGTGCTCCAGCATCAGGCCGCCGACCATCGTGGACGTGTTCATCAGCTCGGCCGGATCGACCGGGTCGGGCTGGTGGCGGCCGGCCAGTCCGAAGGAGACCATCCGGCCCAGGGGCGCCAGCACCGAGCGGCCGAGCCGGGCCGACCGTCCGCCGGTCATCTCGCAGACGAGGTCGAAGCGCTGTCCCCCGTTGGCCCGCAGGGCGAGGGCGGGCCAGTCCTCGGCGCCCGAGTCCACCGCGTCGTGCGCGCCCAGGTCCTTGACGAGTTCCCGTTTGGCGGGGGTGCTCGCGAGGCCCACCACGCGCCCGGCGCCGCCCGCCCGGGCCAGTTGCACCAGGAGGGAGCCGACCCCGCCGGCCGCGGCCTGGACGAGAACGGTGTCGCCGGCCCGCAGCCGGGCGCACTCGTGCACCAGCAGCCAGGCCGTCGTGCCCTGCACCAGGAGGGCCAGCGCGGACAGGTCGTCCACCTCGTCCGGCACCGGTACCGCGAGGGCGGCCGGTGCCGCCACGCGCTCGGCGTAACCGCCCCGGGGGACCACGGCTGCCACCCGGGTGCCGTCGGGCGCGCGCCCGACGACCTCCATGCCCGGGATCAGCGGCCGTATACCGCCGGAGCGCTCGACCGCCTCCGACAGGTGGGTGTCACGATAATTCACACCGGCAAAGGAAACGTCGATGACGATCTCGCCACGGGTGGCCTTCGGTTCGGGTGCATCGACCACTTCCAAGGCTTCTGGACCGCCGGAATGGGATATCTGGACCGCTCGCACGGCGACCACACTAGTGGCTCCGGTTGCCGAGCGCCAGACAATTCCTCCTTCCCTTGGCGGAGTTGGCGGGGATACCATCGCCAAGCACGTGCTAACGACCGCTCTCCGACCCCACTGAAGTGGCGTCGGCTTCGGAGAGGAAACCATGCCGAGCACCGTCCGCCTCAAACCGTTCCAGGATATTCCGGGCCCCAAGGGGCATGCCTTGGCCGGGTTGCTGCCCGAATTCAACGCCGACCCGCTCGGCTTCCTCATGAACGGCTTCCAGCAGCACGGCGACCTCGTGTCGTACCGCTTCGGCCCGAAGGTGGCGATAGGCAAGACGATCCTGGCCGCCTACCACCCCGACCTGGTCACCAGGATCCTCATGGAGTCCGAGCGCGCCTTCGGCCGCGACACGGACGGCTTCCGGGCCACTCACGAGCTGGTGGGCAAGGGACTGATGACGACCGAGGGCCCCTACTGGCGGGCCCGACGGCACATCCTGCAGCCCCTGTTCACCCCGAAGCGCGTCGCCCGGTACACCGAGCTGATGGCGGAGGAGGCGGAACGGATCCTCGTCGAGCACAAGCAGTACGAGGGGCAGGAGATCGACCTGCACCAGGCGATGATGCGCTATTCGCTGCGCGTCGTCGGCCGGGCGCTGTTCGGTGGCGACATGGACGACGCCGAGGGCGACCTGCACCGCCTCATCCCCGAGGCCAACCGCGGCATCATGGCCCGTACCACCCAGATCCCGAAGCTCCCGCTGAGCCTGCCGACCCCGACGAACCGGCAGTTCGTGCGCACCCGCGCGGGCCTGTACGACCTGATCGACCGGGTCATCAACCGCTCCGGCAGCGCCGGTTCGGACCACTCCGCGGACAACATCGTCTCCCGGCTGCGCGAGGCCAGGGACCCGGAGACGGGCCGGGCGCTGACCGAGCAGGAGGTACGCAACGAGGCTCTGCTGCTGTTCATGGCCGGGCACGAGACCACGGCCATGGGACTGACCTTCGGCCTGCACCAGATCGGTCTGCACGCCGACGTGCAGCAGGACATCGCCGACGAGATCCGGGCCCACCACGCGTCCGGCGCCGGCGCCGCCGCGTACGCGCAGAACCGTGACACGCTGGGCCGGGCCGCGCTCAGCGAGGGCCTGCGGCTGTTCCCGTCGGTGCACATGACGGAGCGGGTCGCCAACGAGGACCTCGATCTCAACGGCTACCTGGTGCCCAAGGGGACCTCCGTCTTCCTGGTGCCCTGGGTCACCCACCGGCACCCCGAGTTCTGGCCCGACCCGGAGCGCTTCGATCCCCGTCGCTTCGTCGGCAGGCACGACCGGCCGCGCTACGCCTATTTCCCGTTCGGCGGGGGGCCGCGGGTGTGCATCGGCGAGCACTTCGCCATGCTCGCGTCCATGGTGCTGCTCGAGGCCCTGCTGCGCGCCTACCGGATCACGTCGCACGACGAACGGATCTCCATGAAGGTCCTCAACAGCATCCGGCCGGACAGCGACGTGCGCACCACCTTCACCCTCCGTTGACCCCCGGCCCGACAGGACGAGCGAGAGCGAAACGATGACCACGACACGGCGAACCGGCACCTTCGACGAGGTTCCCGGCCCGCAGGGCAGCGCGCTGGCCGGAGTGGCCCCGGAGTTCCTGCGCGACCCCATCTCGGTGCTGGAGCGCTCCTTCCGCGAGCACGGCGAGATGGTGGCCTTCCCCTTCGGGCCGAAGGGGAAGCTGGGCAAGCGGGTCGTGGCCGCCTACCACCCCGACGCCGCACAGCAGGTGCTCACCCAGACCGAGCGCACCATCGGCCGCGGACCGGCCAGCACCCAGGTGCTGGAAGACATGATCGGCCGGAACCTGATGACCACCGACGGGGCGGAGTGGCGGCGCCAGCGCCGGACGCTGCAGCCTCTGTTCACGCCGCGGCGGGTGGCCGAGTACACGGCACTGATGGTCGCCGAGGCCGAGCGCGTGACCACCGAGGACGTGCCGGCCGACGCGGAGCGGGTCGATCTGCACCGGCTCATGCTGCGCTACTCGCTGCGCGTGGTGGGCCGCGCCCTGTTCAGCGGGGACATCGACGACACGGCACCCGACCTGCACCGGCTGATCCCGCTGACCAACGAACTCATCATCCGGCGCACCACCCAGCTCGTGAAGCCGCCGCTGCCCGTACCCACCCCGCGCAACCGCGCCTTCGTGCGCACCCGTCAGGAGCTGTACGCGCTCATCGACCGCATCCTGGCCCGCACCGACCACCTCGCCGCCGGCCAGGAGCGGGACGACATCGTCACCCGGCTGCGCACCGCCCGGGACCCGGAGACCGGTGAGGGACTGTCCCGCCAGGAGATCCGCGACCAGACGCTGCTGATGATGATGGCCGGGCACGAGACGACCGCCACCGCGCTCACCTTCGCCCTGCACCTGCTCGGTTCCCACCCCGGGGTGCAGCAGAAGGCGGCGGACGAGACCGGGGCGTTCCTGCGGGACGGGGGCGACCTGGCCGAGTACGCCCAGCGACGCGAGTCGCTGGTGCGCGCGTGCCTGCTGGAGAGCATGCGGCTCTACCCGCCCGTGTACATGACCGAGCACCTGGCCACCGAGGACATCGTCCTGGGCGGCTACCAGGTGCCCAGGGGCACCGCGGTGTTCCTCTCGCCCTGGGTGACCCAGCGTCACCCGGACTTCTGGCCCGAGCCCGAGCGGTTCGACCCCGGACGGTTCCTCGGGGAGCAGAGCCGGCCGCGCTACGCCTACCTGCCGTTCGGCGGCGGTCCGCACGTGTGCATCGGCGAGCACTTCGCCCTGCTCGCGGCGACGGTCCTGCTGGAGGCGGTCCTGCGCCGCTTCCGCATCACGTCCGAGGACGACACCGTCACGTTCCAGCAGACCGGGAACCTGCGCCCGGACAAGCCCGTGTGGGCCCGGCTCGTGAGGCGCTGAGCCGGGCCGGTGCCACGGCCGCCGGCCGGTCGGGCGTCCTCACCCCGAGGAGGCCCGGCCGGCCGCTTGTCGTGCGCCGTGCCCGGTCAGGCCGCCACGCCGAGCAGCCGGGCGCAGCGCTCCCGCAGTTCCTGCGCCGCGGCCGCCATGAGCCGGTCGGCGATCAGGTCGACGTCCCGGCCGCGCCAGTCCTCCAGGTCGGTGCCGGCGACGTAGCTGTTGAAGGCGCCGAGGGCGGGACCGCAGTGGACGGCGTACTCGACCCGCCGCCGCGGGTCGCCCTCGGCCGCGGCGGCCAGGCAGCCGTCCAGGTAGTCGCGGAAGACCAGGGCCAGCCGGCGGCGGCCCCCCGCCTCACGGTCCGGCGCCCCGGCGGTGCCCGCCTCGGGTGCCACCCGCGCCCATGCGGCCTCGAAGGTGGTCCGCAGGTACTTCTCCTCGAGCTGCGTCCGGGTGGCCGCGTCGATCTCCTCGAACGAACCGTGCCGCCGCCACAGGTCGTGCAGCTTGGCCGCCCGGGCGGGCAGGAACACGCCCCGCTTCAGGGAGTGCACATGGCGTCCCAGCTCGAACTCCTCGACCCACGGGGCCGCCTCGACCTCGTGCGGCTCGATGTTCTGGAGCATGTCCTTGACGGCCTCGCTCGTCGCCGCCTGGACGGTGCACTGGTTGACGGAGCCCGTCAGGACGAACTCCGCGCCCAGCAGGAACGCCGCGGCGACGGCCTCCGGCGTGCCGAGCCCGCCCGCCGCGCCCACGTGGACCCGGTGTCCGTCCGTGGCCAGCTCGTCGCGCAGCCGCAGGACGGTGGGCAGCAGGGTGGCCAGCCCCTCGGCCTGGGCGCGCCAGCCCGTGCCCTCGACGCACAGGTCGTCGGCGACCGGGCGGCCGCCGTGCCGCTGGACGTCGGCGTGGGTGAGGTGCCCCTGTTCCACCAGGAGGTCCACCTGGGCGGCCGGCGGCGGGGCGAGGAACTGCCGGGCCATGTCGGCGCGGGTCACCTTGGCGATCACCCGGCCGCCCTTCAGCCGGTACTTGACCAGTGCCGAGGTGATCTGCAGGTGTCCCGAGGCCTCCACCGTCCGTACGCCGTACCGCAGCAGCAGGTCGACCAGGGCCAGCTCCCGGTCGGGGTCCGCGTGGTCGCTCTGCAGGGCCGCACCGAAAGGCGCGTCGTCCCCGACGGCCGCGTGGACGGTGCGCAGTTCCTCCTCGATCCGCTCGGAGGACAGGCCGCCGGTGCCCAGGAAGCCCATGCTCCCCGCCTTGGCCAGCCGGGCGACCAGTTCGGCGCCCGAGACGCCCCGGTACATCGAGCCCGCCAGGTAGGCCAGGCGCAGTCCGTAGCGCTCCCGGAAGGACGCCGCGCCCAGGTTCTCCGCGGTGAGGCCGGCCGGGGCCGCGGCAGGGCGCGCGGGGGCGGGGGCCGCCGGTGCGGGGGCGGATGCGAGGGCGGGCTCCGGAAGGGGCTCGGGACGGGACTCGGGGGCGGGTGACCGGGCCGGGGCTGGGTCCGGGGCCACGGCGGGCAGCGGTGTCGCTTTCTCCCGGATCTTGCGGACCAGCTTGGTCAGGACGGTTCCGGGGCCGACTTCCTCGAACACGAAGTCCTCGTCCCGGCCCATGAGGTACCGGACCGTGTCGATCCACTGCACACCGCTGTAGATCTGACGGGTCAGGGTGTCGCACAGCGCGGCGCGCTCGGCCGGGTACGGGCGGGCGTCCGCATTGGACACGACGGGTATCGAGGGGGACGACACCTGGAATCCGGAAAGGAATTCCGCGAATTCCTCGGAAGCCGGTCGCATGGATTCGGAATGGAATGCCCCGCTGACTCGGAGCCGGGTGAAGAAGGCGCGTTCAGATTCGAAGAAGGCACGCGCCCTGTCGATTTCCTCCCGCGGGCCCGTAATCACGAACTGCTCGGGTGAGTTGTAATTCGCGATCGCGAGCCCGGAGAGTTCAGGTTGCCTGAGCACCTCCTCGACCCTTGACTGCTCGCAGCCGACGACCGCGGCCATGCCGCCGCCCTCGGCGCGGGCGGTGAGCAGGGCCCGGCGCTGCACCAGCCGCAGCCCGGTCTCGAAGTCGAAGACACCGGCCGCGAACAGCGCCACGTACTCGCCGAGGCTGTGCCCGATCAGGCAGTCGGGCGGCTCGGGGTCGTCCTGGGTCTTCTTCAGGTAGGACAGCGCCCCCACCACGTAGAGGGCGGGCTGGGTGAACTCCGTCAGGCTGAGCTGCTTGTCGGGGTCCTCCACGCACAGGCGTGCCACGGAGTAGCCGAGGACGCGGTCGGCCGTGGCCGTCAGCTCGGGGAACTCCTCGAAGAGCCCCTTGCCCATGCCCTTGACCTGGGACCCCTGGCCGGGGAAGCCGTAGACCTTCATGGGAGCACCTTTCCGGTGGGTGGCGGGCGGGGCGTCCGGTGCCGTGGCGTCCGGTGCGGCGGCGGACTGCCGTGCGGCCGCTGGGGCGGTGCGGCGCTCGGTGACCTCCTCCCGCACCGTCCTGAGCAGGGCCGTGTTGCGGCCGAACGGGCTGAGCAGCGGAAAGCTGACCGACCTCGGCTGCTGCCCCAGGTTGTTGCGGACGAAGTTGTGCAGGGTGCCCGAGGGGCCGAGGTCGAGGTAGCGGTGCGGGCCCTGCTCCTCCAGGTGGGCGACGGCCCGCTGGAACTCGATCGGCTCGCGGGCCACCGTCCAGAAGTGCCCGGCGGTCAGCTCGGTCACCGCGGCGCCCGCGGCGCAGGAGACCAACGGCAGCCGGGGCGCGCCCAGCCGCACTCCTTCCATGGCCGCCGCGCAGGCGGCGTAGGCGGGGTCCATGAGCCGGGAGTGGAATGCCTGCTCCACCGGGACGCGCTGGTAGGGGACGTCGAGCCGGCGCAGCCGGGCCTCGGCGGCGGCCAGTGCCTCCTCACTCCCCGACACCACGAAGTGCTGGTCGTAGTTGCGGGCCGCAAGGTCGGTGCCGTCGCGCAGTTCCGCCAGTTCGGCGTGGAGCGAGGGCGGGCCCAGCACCGCGAGCATTCCCCCGCGCGGGCAGTCGTCCAGGGCGCGGGCCTGGCGGATGAGTAGGCGCAGGCAGTCGCTCTCGTCCAGGACGCCCGCCAGCACGGCGCCGACGAACTCGCCGAGGCTGGCCCCCAGCAGGACGTCCGGCTGGATGCCCTCGCTCATCAGCATCTCGGCGAGGGCCAGTTCGACCATGACGATCGCGGGATGGGTGACCGCGGTCTCCAGGAACGGCTGGGCCCTGCTGCGGCCGTCGTCGTAGATCCGGGCCACCACGGACGCGCCCAGCTCGTCGCGGGCCACCGAGTCCAGCCGGTCCATGGCCGTGGTGAAGGCGGGCTCGTTCTCGTACAGGTCACGGGCCATCTGGTAGTACTGCGAGCCCTGACCGGAGAACATGAAGACGGTGGGCAATGACCGCTCGGTCATGGGGTGACCTCCCGGGAGGACGTGTCGGTCTGGGTGGTGCGTCCGGCCCGGTCCGCCAGTACCTCGGCGACCGTGCGGTCCTGGCCGCCCGTCACCAGTTCCTGGAGCAGCGCCGCGAACGAGCGCAGCCGGCCGGTGACGGCGCCGGGCGGAAAGCCGCCCGAGTAGGTGTTCATGTTCAGCACGAGGTGCCCGTCCACGAAGACGGCCTCGATGCGCAGGGGGTGTTCGGTCTGGTTGATGAACTCCAGGGGTTCGGCGCCCAGGCGCGCACCGAACCTGCCGAACACCGCCGGAAGTTCCGGGAAGGTCTCGTTGACCAGGTAGCTGTCGAACAGGAACCGGTCGCGGGGCACGCCCGCCCACGCGTGCACCTTGGCGACGGGCGCGTGCTCGTGGCGGGCGATCTCGCCCACCCGGCGCTGCAGTTCCCGCAGCCACTGCCCGACGGTCAGTTGCGCATCGACGCGGACCCGCACTGGGAGGATGTTGAAGAACTGGCCGACTCCCGTCTCCACGTCCACCAGGGCGCCGGCCCGGCCGGAGAAGACGGTCCCGAAGACGACGTCGCGCGCCCCCGAGGTGTCGTACAGGTGCAGGGCCCAGGCGGCCTGCAGGAAGGTGAACGGGGTCAGCGCGTGGGCCTTGGCCCGGCGCTGGATCTCGGCGGTGATCTCGTCGGGGACGAGCAGACCGTCGTGCAGCAGGTCGGGGTCCTCCGCACGGGGGCGGCGTTCGCCGTGCGGCACCGCCAGCGCGGGCGCGGGCAGTTGCAGGCCGGCCAGCTCGCGCCGCCAGAACTCCTCGGCCTCCGTGAGGTCCCGCTGCGCCTGCGAGACGCAGAAGTCACGGAAGACCGTGTCGGGTTCCGGCGCGACCGGGTCCCGGCCGGCGACGCAGGCGTCGTAGGCCTCGAAGAGCTGGTTCATGATCATCGGGTAGCTCCAGCCGTCCTGGAGGGCGAGCGAGAACATGTAGAGGTAGTCGTAGGTGTCCTCGTCCAGTCGGAACAGGGCGACATGGGTGTGCGGGGCCCGGGAGAGGTCGAAGCCCTGCCTGCGGTGGGCGGCGACGTGGGCCTGGATGCGCCGTTCCTGCTCCGTCGGGCGCATGCCCCGCCAGTCGTACCGGGCGACGGCGAGTTCGGCGTCGGGGTGCACCACCTGGACGGGCTCCGTCACCGACTCCCACAGGAAGGACGTGCGCAGCACCGGGAAGCGGCGCACGGTGTGGCGCCAGGCCCGTTCGAAGGCGTCGGGGTCGAAGTCGGCGTCCTTGATGCGCCACCGCTGGTGGACGACGCCCGCGCCCGGCTCCGGGTGGTGCCGCAGGTGGTGGAGGACCGCCTCCTGGGTGCTGCTGAGCGGGTAGGCGTCCACGGCGTCGGGGTGCTTCTCGGCCACGCGCCGTCGGGTCGCCTCGTCCAGCGCCGGGCCGGTGCGGGCCGGGGCGCGCGGTGCGGTGGCCTCCTGGGCGCGGGCGCGGGCCACCCGGGCCAGCGCCTCGATCGTCTTGTGCTGGAAGACGTCCTGCGCGGTCACGGCCAGGCCACGCTGCTGCGCCTTGTTGACCAGGCGGATGCTGAGGATGGAGTCGCCGCCCGCCTCGAAGAAGTCGGTGCGCACCCCGGCGTCGGCCAGGCCCAGCACCTCGCTCCACGCCGCCAGCAGTTCCTCCTCCTCCGGGGTGCCGGGCTGTGAGCGGTCGTCCTGCGCGGCAGCGGTGGAGAACACCGGGGCGGGCAGCGCCTTGCGGTCCAGCTTGCCGTTGGCGTCGGTGGGCAGCTCCGGGACGGCGACGACCGCGGCGGGCACCATGAACTCCGGCAGCCGGTCCCGCAGGAACGTCGCCGCGTCGGCCGTCAGCCGCCGCCCGAGGCGGTACAGCAGCGGGCTGTTGGCGTACGTGTGCAGCGCACGGGCGGCGGTCCCGCTCGGCGGAAGGACGACCTGCGCGCCGGGAGGGGCCAGCAGGACGTGGTAGGAGCCGTCGGGCTGCTCGGACCAGAACACCGACGCCGTGCGGCCGAGATCCGCCGCCAACGCCCACCACTGTTCCGGGTCGGCACCGTCCTCGGCCGCGGCCTCGGCGCGCTCGCGCAGTTCACCGGCGGTGGCACCGGTGCCCGCGGCCGACGGTTCGGCCAGTTCTCGGCACAGCCACCGCGCCCTGGAGACGCGGGAGTTGGGCACGTCGGTGACGAGCAGGGCCCGGTGTGCGTCCTCGGCCAGCAGGCGGCGGGCCTCGTCCGGGGTGTCCCGGTCCGCCCAGGTGAGCCGGAGCGGCTCGGTGCCGCCTCGCCGGTCCGCTCCGGACGGCTCGTCCGGGTCCTCGGTGTGCAGCACCACGTCGTAGCGGTAGCGGCTCAGTTCGTTGACGTACGGGCCGCGCTTGAGCATGACCTCGGCGCGGGCGAGCCGGGGGTGGCGTGCGCACAGCAGGGTGAACAGTGCGGGGTCGACCACCAGTTCCTGCTCCTGCGCGACCCGCTCGGCGACGCGGCGGCGCAGTACGTCCAGTCCGGTGTCCGCGTCGGCCCGCGCCACCTCGACGTCGCTGTGGAAGACCTCCAGCAGGGGCAGGCTGCGCAGGTCCCCGAGGAAGATCCGGCCGCCGGGGCGCAGCAGGTCCAGGGCCTGGGCGACGACCGACTCCAGGTAGCGCACGTCGGGGAAGTACTGGGCGACGGAGTTCACCACGACGGTGTCGAAACCCTCCGCGGGCAGCCCGGCGAGGTCGTCGGCGTCCCGCTTCTCCAGCTCCACCCGTACGCTCCCGGGCAGGTCCGGCACGATCCGCTCGCGTACGAAGTCCAGGCCCCGCCGGGAGATGTCGGTGCCGTGGTAGACGGTGCAGGAGGGGGCGATCCGGGCGAGCAGCAGTCCGGTGCCGCAGCCGATCTCCAGGACCCGCCGCGGTCCGTGGGCGAGGATGCGGTCCACGGTGGACTCCACCCAGCCGCGCATCTCGTCGGCGGGCAGCGGCCGGCCGGTGTAACTGGAGTTCCAGCCGACGATGTTGAAGTCGGCCTCCTTGGCGTCCGCGCCGTCGGCGTAGGTACGGCTGAAGACGCTCTCCCACTCGTCGACCTGGTCCTCGTCCGCGGCCCCGGTGCCACCGGCCGTCGGCTCGGCGTCGGTGCGGGGCACCACGTAGGCGACGAGCCGCTTGTGGGCGTCGCCGGTGGCGTCACCCGTCTCCCCGGCCGTCCCGTGGGTGACGACGACGGCCTCGCGGATCGCCGGGTGTTCGCCGAGGGCGGCCTCGATCTCGCCGGGTTCGATCCGGAAGCCGCGCACCTTGACCTGGAAGTCGGTCCGGCCGCGGTACTCGATGGTGCCGTCCGGCAGGTAGCGGGCCAGGTCTCCGGTGCGGTACAGCCGCGCGCCCGGGCCGTCGCCGAACAGTCCGGCGAACGGGTCGGCCACGAAGCGCTCCCGGGTCAGCTCGGGGCGCCGGTGATAGCCCTCGGCGACCTGGACGCCGCCGACGCACAGCTCGCCGGGGCTGCCGACCGGTACCGGGTTGAGGTGTCCGTCGAGGATGTGGATGCGGGTGTTGGCCACGGGCCGGCCGATGGGCACGGTGCGGGGACCGCCGGTCGGCGGGCACGTCCAGTGCGTCACGTCGACGGCGGCCTCCGTGGGCCCGTAGAGGTTGTGCAGCCGGGCCTCGGGCGCCACGGGCGCGAAGTGCTCGTAGAACCGTTCCTGGAGGGAGTACGACAGGGCCTCGCCGCTGGCGAAGACCCGCCGGACGGAGCCGATGCGCCCGGACAGTCCGTCGGTCTCCAGGAATGCCTTGAGCATCGACGGGACGAAGTGCAGCGTGGTCACGCCCTCGTCGCGCACCAGGTCGGCCAGGTAGGCGGGGTCCTTGTGGCCCTCCGGGCGGGCGACGACCATGCGCGCGCCCGTCATCAGCGGCCAGAAGAACTCCCAGACGGAGACGTCGAAGCTGAACGGCGTCTTCTGGAGCACCCGGTCGTCCGGGGTCAGGCCGTAGGCGTCCTGCATCCACAGCAGCCGGTTGCAGATGGCCCGGTGGCTGATCATGGCGCCCTTCGGGCGTCCCGTGGAACCCGAGGTGTAGATCATGTAGGCGACGCTGTCCGGGTCCGCGTCCGTGCCGGGCGCGGTGGTGGGCCGTCCGTTCAGCGCGGACCACAGGCCGTCGGCACCCGGTTCCAGGCACACCGTGCGCGCCGAGTGCGGCGGCAGTGCGTCCCGCAGCCGCCCCTGGGTGAGCAGGATCCCCGGCTCCGAGTCGGCCAGCATGAACTCCTGCCGCTGCGGCGGGTATCCGGGGTCGACCGGCAGGTAGGCACCGCCCGCGCGCAGGACGCCGAGCAGCGCGACCACCATTTCCGGCGAGCGCTCCATGCACACGGCCACGGGGGTGCCGCGCCGCACGCCCAGCTCCCGCAGCAGGTGGGCGGCCTGGGCGGAACGGCGGTCGAGTTCGCCGAAGGTGAGGTCCTCGCCCTCGAAACGCACGGCGGCCCTGCCCGACTGGGTACGGGCGAAGGAGCGCTCCACCAGGCCGTGGAGGGTCGCTCCGGCCGCCTCGGGGTAGGGGCGAGCGGTGTCGTTGAACCCGACCAGGATCCGGTGCCGTTCTTCGGGCGGGAGGATGCTGAGCTCGCCGATGCGGCGGCCGGGGTCCTCGGCGAGGGAGCGCAGGAGGACCTGGTAGGAGTCCACGAAGCGCCGGACGGTGTCGTGCTCGAAGATGTCGGCGTTGTACTCGACCGACGCGGTGAGCCGGCCCTCGCGCTCGGCGACGGAGATCCACAGGTCGAACTTGCTGGTGCCGTTGCGGATCTCCCGCACCGGCCCGAGGATCGAGTCCTCGGCCTCCTCGGCCGGGGCGGTCTGGAGGGCGAAGCAGACCTGGAACAGCGGGTTCATGCTCATGCCGCGTTCGGGGCGGAACTCGTTCACCAGCAGCTCGAAGGGCATGTCCTGGTGGGCGTAGGCCCCCTTGGCGACGGCCGCCACCCGCTGCAGCGCCTCCTCGGCCGGGGGGTTGCCCGACAGGTCGGTGTCGAGGACGAGGGTGTTGACGAAGAAGCCGATCAGGTCCTCGGTCTCCCTGTGGTGCCGGTTGGCGATGGGCGTGCCGATGACGACGCGTTCGTCCCCGGTCCACCGGCACATCAGGATCTTCAGGGCACCGGCCAGCGTCACGAACAGGGTGCTGTTGCCCTTGCGGGTCACCTCCCGCAGCCGCTCGGCCACCTCCGGGTCGATGTCGAACGCGGTGCTGCCGCCGCGGAACGTCTGGACCGGCGGCCGGGGGTGGTCCATCGGCAGCTCCGACCCCGGCTTGCGGTCGCCCAGCCGCTCGCGCCAGTAGGCGAGCCGCTGTTCCAGCCCGGCGCCGCTGAGCCGTTCCCGCTCCCACAGCGTGTAGTCGGCGTACTGCAGGGTCGGTTCGGGCAGGGGCGAGGGCTCACCGGCGGCATAGGCCCGGTGCAGCAGCAGCAGTTCCCTGACCAGGTTGTTGATGGACCAGCCGTCGATGACGATGTGGTGCGTGTTCAGCAGGAACGTGTACGTGTCCGCGGCGAGCCGGTAGAGCCGGACCCGCAGGAGCGGGCCGCGCGCCAGGTCGAAGACGTGCCGGGCCTCGCTTGCCGTCAGGCGCGCGAGTTCCGCCTCCTGCTCGGCCTCGCCCGGCAGGTCCGACAGATCGGTCACCGGCAGCGGGACGGTCAGCTCGTCCGCGATCTCCTGCCAGGGCCGGCCGTCCTCGTCGGGGAACGTGGTGCGCAGGGCCTCGTGCCGGCGCACGATCTCGTTGACGGCACGCTCGAGCAGCTCGGGGTGGACCTCACCGTCGAGCCGGAACGTCAGCACCACGTTGTAGGCGGGGCTGTCGGGCACCAGCTTGTCCAGGGACCACATCCGCTGCTGCTGGAACGACAGCGGTACGCGTCCCGTGCGGGCCCGGCGGGGGATGACGGAGGGGGCCTTGTCGCCGCCCACCGTTCCCTTGATCTTTTCCAGCAGGGCGAGTTTGGCGGGCGACAGTCGGGCCCGCCGACCGGCCAACACCCGGTCCAGTGACATCTGCTTCCTCTCTGCGCTCGGTGGCTGTGGGCCGTGTGCCGTCAACCGGCGAACATGCTGCGTACGGTGTCCTCGGGAAGCTCGTCGATGCGCTCGATGATCTCGGTCTCCGCGAGTTCGGCCATCTCACGCACGGTGGCGGCGGTCATCAGCTCACGCATCTCCAGCTCGAAGGGGAGGCTGCTGTTGAGGCGGGCCTTGATGCGGGAGGCCATGATCGAGTCGCCGCCCAGGTCCTGGAAGTTGTCGGTGTCACGGACGTGGTCCACGCCGAGCACCTCCTGCCACGCCTCGGCGATGAGCCGCTCGATGTCGTTGGCGAAATCGGGTGCGGCGGTGGGCTCGGCGGCATGCTCGGGTTCTGGGGCCGCCTCGGACTCCGGGGCTGGGACCGGATCGGAGGCCGGAACCGGGGCAGGGGCAGGGGCGGAGGCCGGGACCGGGGCAGGGGCAGGTGCAGGGCCGGAAGCCGGGGCCGGGGCAGGGTCGGAGGCCGGGGCAGGCCGGGCGGGCCCGGGAGCCGGGTCGTCCATGACCGGGAGGCCGTCGCTCTCGGACAGCAGCACGCTCTCCGAGAGGCGGTCCTCACGCAGCGGCATGCCGGACAGGACGCGCATCCCGCGCAGACCGGCGCGCTCCAGGGCCCGTCGCCACATGGGCACGCTCAGCAGCGGCGAGCCCGGCAGACGGTCGGTGTCCTCGAAGGTCCACCAGCCCTCCAACAGCCCGAAGGAGATGGTGAGCAGCTCGTGCAGCCGGGTCACCTCGAACAGGGCCAGCATGCCGTGCGGTTTCATCAGTGCCTTGGCGTGCCGCAGCGTCCGGCCGATGTCCCGCGTCGCGTGCAGGACGTTGCCGGCGACGACCACGTCGACGCTCGCCGCCTCGAAGCCCTGCTCCAGGGGGTCCCGTTCGATGTCGAGCTGCCTGAACTCCACGAAGGAGCGTCCGCCGTACTCCTGGGCCCCGTACTGGACGAAGCTGCTGCCCAGATCGGTGTAGTGGTACTTCAGGTGGGCGGCGTAGGGCTCCAGCGCGGCCAGCACCCCGCGGCTGGTGCCGCCGGTACCCGCCCCGATCTCCAGCAGGGTGATCCGCGCCCCGGGGTCACGGGCCAGGCGGCGGGTGACGTACTCCCGCACCGCCTGTGCCATCAGGGCGTTGGTCTGCTGCTGGTTCTTGTAGATGGCGTCCATCTGCGCGAAGGAACCGCCGGGGAACAGGACGTCCAGCGGGTTCTTGCGCCCCGAGAGCACCTCGGGGTAGGCGCTCAGGCAGGCGTCCAGCACGGTGAGCAGTGCCTCGTTGTCGGGTGCCCGGTCCAGCAGGTCACGACGGCGGGCGGGCAGCGCGTCGATCTCGGCCTGGAGGTCGTGCTCGTCGACGGCCGCCACCGTCACGGTGTCGCCGTCGACGCGGACGAAGCCCGCCTCGCCGAGCAGTTCGAGCAGCGCGTCGAAGAGACGGTGATGCCGGTCGGCGACGTTCAGCCTCGCGCGCAGCTCCGCGCGGGTGACGCGCTCCCCCGCGGTGCGCAGCGCGCCCATGTCGCGGAACGTGCTGAGCAGCGCCGTGCGGCAGATCCCGCTGAGCGCGGCGACCGTCTCCTGGTAGGCGCTCAGGTCGGGCAGGCTCGATTCCACCTCGTACACCCGCGGGCGCACCGCGACGGCCTCCTCCACCTCCGCCAGCACCGAGGGAACCGGCGCGACGGCGGGTGCGGGCGTGGCCGGCACGACGCCGGTCGGCACGACCCCGGTCGGCGCCGGACGTCCCGGCTTCAGTACGTCGGTGATCCAGTGGCGTTCCCGGGCGAAGGGGTAGCCGGGCAGCGGCACCCGGACCGGCGGGTGCGGGTACAGCAGCGCCGCGTCCACCGCCACGCCCCCCGCCCACAGGTCCGCGATCTCGGCCAGGTCGCCGCGGCCGACGGCGGCGCGCACGAGCTCCTCGCCCGCGTCGCCCACCGTGCGGCGCAGGTCCCGGGCCCGCCGCGAGTCCGTACTGTCCCGGTGGGCGGCCGGGGTGGCGCGTCCGGCGAGGAACGCGTCCAGCTCCTCGGCCAGCCGGGCGGTGTCGGGGACGACGAGGGCGAGCCGTTCGCGCTGTGCCTCCCGGCCCACGAGCAGGGTGTGCGCGATCTCGTGCAGGGCGGGCACGGGCGCGGCGACGGGAGCCGCCGGTGCCGTGGCGGGCGCGGCCACGCCGTGGGCGGAGCGCAGGTGCGCGGCGAGCGCGTCGAGGGTGGGGTGCTCCTGTCCTGCCGTCGGTGCGAGGCTCACGCCGAACGTGCGGTTGATCCGCATCAGCAGCCGGGCCGTGGCCACGGTGTCGAACCCTGCCGCCGCGAGGTCGGCGTCCGGGGCCGGGGCCGGGGCGCCGGACACGTCGGCGGCCAGCCGCGCGATGCTTTCGCGGACCTGGTCGGCACCGGGCTCCGCCACGGCCGGACGGCCCAGGACGGCCCGCAGCCGCTCGGCCGAGGCCCGCAGCCGGTCCTCGTCCCGGGCGGAGAGGACCACGAGTGCCGGACCCACGGCCGCCTCGGTGCGCGGGCGCCGGTCCCGGTACTCCTCCACCACCACGTGGGCGTTGGCGCCGCCCGCGCCGAAGCTGGAGACCCCGGCCCGCAGCGGCTGCTCGACACCGTCCACGAGGGGGCGGGTCCACGGCCGCAGTGCGGTGTTGACCCGCAGCCGGGTGCCTTCCAGCTCCAGGCCGGGGTTGATCCGGTCGGCGTGCAGGGTGGGTGCGAGTTCCCCGTGGCGCAGTTGGAGCAGCACCTTGGTGAGACCCGCGACGCCGGCCGCGGCCTCCAGGTGGCCGATGCCCGACTTCACCGAACCGACGGCGCACTCGGGCACCCCTTCCCGGGCCCGGCCCAGTGCCCTGGCGAGCCCGGTGACCTCGACCGGGTCGCCCAGCGGGGTGCCGGTGCCGTGTGCTTCCACGTAGCTCACGGTGCTCGGGTCGGCCCCGGCGTCCGCGAGGGCGGCGGTGATCACGTCGTGCTGGGCCCGGGGGTCGGGCACGGTGTAACCGCCCGTGCGGCCGCCGTGGTTGACAGCGGTGCCGCGGACGAGGCCGTGAATGTGGTCACCGTCCCGCTCGGCGTCCGCCAGGCGCTTGAGCACCAGGACGCCGACGCCCTCGCCGGGCACCATGCCGTCCGCGTCGGCTCCGAACGCCGCGCAGCGGCCCCCCTCGGAGAGGAACTCGCTCTGGCTGAGGACGAGGTACTTGTTGGGGTGCAGCGACAGGTTGACCCCGCCGACCAGCGCCGCGCGGATCTCGCCGCCGCGCAGGGCCCGCGCCGCGATGTGCACCGCGGTCAGGGAGCTGGAGCAGGCCGTGTCGACGAGCATGCTGGGGCCGGTGAAGCCGAACAGGTAGGAGACGCGGTTGGCGATCGACGCTCCGCCGGTCCCCAGTCCGACGCGGCGGCCGTCGTCGGTGGTCCCCTCGGCGGCGAACAGCGGGTACTCCTGGAACA
The DNA here is from genome assembly GCF_000721365.1 of Streptomyces sp. NRRL F-5650. Taxonomy (NCBI): domain Bacteria; kingdom Bacillati; phylum Actinomycetota; class Actinomycetes; order Kitasatosporales; family Streptomycetaceae; genus Streptomyces; species Streptomyces sp. NRRL F-5650. The sequence goes on from NZ_JOGV01000014.1 coordinate 88,933, forward strand.
TGGCGCCCGCGTAGACGCCGACGGGGCCGCGCAGGCCGGCGCGGGTGTACCCGGCGTCCTCCAGCGCGAGCCAGGACTGCTCCAGGAAGAGGCGCTCCAACGGGTCGATGGCGACGGCGTCCCGGGGAGCGATGTTGAAGAACAGCGGGTCGAACTTGTCGACGTCGTCGAGGAACCCGCCGTACTCGCAGGAGATGTGGCCGGGTTCGCCCGGCTTCCCCCGCCGGTGCTCGGCCGGGTCCCAGCGGTCCCGGGGGACACGCGTCACGCTGTCGACGCCCGAGCGCAGGTTGTTCCAGTAGGCGTCCAGGTCCGGCGCTCCGGGGTACCGGCCGGACATACCGACGACGGCGAGGACACACTCCTCGTCCCCGGCCGGGATGCCTGTCGGGGCGGGCGTGCTCGACGCGGCCGGAACGGACACGGACGCGGGTGTCTGTGCGGGCCCGGGCACGGGGCCCGGCGCGGGTGCCGGTGGGGGCGTCTGTACGGGCCCGGGCGCGGCGACCGGCGCGGGTGCGGGCCGGTGTGCGGTCGAGGGGTGGTGGGCGGTCAGCCAGGCGGAGAGGGCCGGGACCGTCGTGTACTCGAACAGGAGGGACGGCGGCAGTGTGGCGTCCGCGCGCCGTTGCAGGGCGTTGACCACCCGCAGCAGCGCGGCGGAGTCGAGGCCCATCTCGTAGAAGCCGAGCGCGGCGTCCACGTCCTCGGGGGCCCGGCGCAGTTCACGGGCGAGTTCGGCGCGCAGCACCGGCTCCCAGCCGCCGTCGTCCCGGCCGTCCACGAGTGGCGTGGCCGGCGGGGGAACGGGCGCGGCGGCGGGCGGCTGCGGCTTGCTGGTGAAGCCGCGCAGCTCGGCCACCTGCCGCCCGTCCGGTGCGTAGAACTCGATCGTCAGGGTGAGCAGGTCACCGGCGCGGTGCACGGAGTCGGCCGGGATGCGGGCCGTGCAGCGCTCGGTGAGGGCCTCGGTGGCGCGGAAGGACTCGTAGCACAGCGGCAGGTGCAGCGGCTGGCCGGACGTGCCGAGGCTGGCGCCGTACCCGGCGGCCACCGCGGCGGCGTCGAGCAGCGCGGGGTGGGCGAGCAGGTGCGGGGCATCGGCGCGGGCCTCGTCGGCCACCTCCAGCTCGACGAGGGTCCCGGCCGGGCCGCGGTGGACCGTGCCCCGGCAGCGCATGCTCCCCTCGTGCACCAGGTGCTGGTCGCGGCAGTGCCGGTAGACGTCCGCCAGGTCCAGCACGTCGGTCGCGGCGGCCCGTTCGGCAGCGAGGTCGAGGACCCGGGGGAAGGACACGGCGCCGGTGCGGTGCACCTGTGCCGTCACGTGCTCGACGTCGCCGGAGACGAGCCGGACCCGCCAGGTGCCGGCCCGGTGCGTGTCCTCCTCGGCCTCGAGGGCGAGGGGGACGACCTGGCCCGGGCCGACGGTCAGCGGGTGGTACAGGGACAGGGTGCGCAGCTCCAGCCCGGTGTGCGGGTGACCGTGGCGGGCGAAGGCCTGCAGGATCAGGTCGACGTAGGCGAGTCCCGGAAGCAGGGCCTGCCCGCGCACGAGATGTCCCGCGACGAACGGGTTGCGGAGCGAGAGGTCGAACCGAGCGGTCAGCAACTTAGAACCTTTCCCAGACGGAGAGCTGCGGGGTGTGCCCCTCGGTCGCGGCGGGCGCGCCGGCCGAGTACTTCTCCCAGACGGACAGGGCGGGGGCCGGGGCCGGGCGGACCGCCGCGGTCGTGGCCGGCACGGGCGCCGGGGCGGCGGCGGGCGCGTCCGCCGCGGGCCCGGGCAGCGGACGGCGGTCGAGCAGCGGCGGGGAGAGCGGCTTGCGCCTCGGTACGGGCGCGTCGCCCGCGTCCCAGGCCGTGAGGATCACGGCCGCGTTCGCGCCGCCGTCGGCGAAGCAGTTGACCGCGGCGGTGGGCCGGGGCGCGGTCCACTCGGCCGTCTCCCGGGGCAGCCGGAACCCGGCGGCGGCCAGGTCGAAGTGTTCCGGCGGCTGCTGTCCGGACAGGAACGGCACCGTCTGCCGCCGGGACAGCATCAGCACGGCCTTGAGGAACGCCGCGATGCCCTCGGCGCACAGGGGGTGACCGATGCTGGGCTTGATCGAGCCGAGCGTGCAGGGCTCGGTCGCCGCCTCCCGGTACACGGCCTGCATCGCCTTGAGCTCCAGCAGGTCGGTCACGGTGGAGCCGGATCCGTTGGTCTCCACGTGGCCGATGTCGCCGCCGCGCAGCCCGCTGCGCCGCAGCGCCGTGCTCAGCACCTCCTTCTGCGCCTCGAAGCCCGGCGCGGTGGGTCCCGCCGTACGACCGCTGTTGTTGACGGCGATGCCCTTGAGCACCGCGTACACCTGGTCGCCGTCGGCCAGCGCCCGGTCCAGCCGCTTGAGCAGGACCAGGCCGCAGCCGTCGCCGAGCACGATGCCGGCGGAGCGCCGGTCGAAGACGTGGAAGGCGGGTTCGGGGCTGAGGAGGTTCCGGCTGCGCAGCCCCTCGTGGGCCTCGCCGCTGGTCAGCAGCGACACGGCGCCCACCACGGCGGCCTCGACCTCGTCGGTGAGCAGGGCCTGTACGGCCGTGTTCATGGCTGTCAGCGCGGAGGAGCAGGCGGTGTCGACCACCATGCTCGGGCCGCGCAGGTCCAGGAACTGGGAGAGGTTGGCGGCCAGGTAGTTCTGGCCGACCGCACGGATGGAGTACCGGGCGTCGTCCTCGGCGCGCAGTCGTCCGCGCGCGCCGACGTAGACGCCGACGGGCCGTCCGCGCAGTTCCTCCCGGGTGTAACCGGCGTGGCCGATCAGGGCGGCGCCCTCCTCCAGCAGGACGAGCGCCTGCCGGTCCATGACGGCGGCCTCCTCCGCGGGGATTCCGAAGAACCCGGTGTCGAACGAGGTGACCTCGGGCAGCAGCGCCGCGTGGTCCGTCGGCCGGCCTCCCCAGCGGTCGGGGTCGAGCGGGGCGATGGCGGTGCGGCCCTCGGCCAGCATCCGCCAGTACTCGTCCAGGTCGGCCGCCCCGGGGAAGCGGCCCGACATGCCGACGACCGCGATGTCCGTACCCGCGGCGCCGGTCTCGACCCGGGACGCGGCGCCGGACGGTGCGCGACGGCGTGAACGCCGGGCGCGCGCCGGGCGGGCCGGGCGGGCCGGGCTGTCCGCCGCGGGCACCACGCTGCCGCCGGACGGCACCCCGTCGGCGGGCGGCCGGGCCTGGGCCTGGGCCGCGACGACCGGGCCGAGTTCGGTGCCCCGGGTTTGGGTCAGCCATGCGGCGAACTCGTCGAACGTGGCGTACTCGTACAGGGCCGAGGGATCGATGGGCTCGGAGAGACTCTGGTTGATCGGCTGAAGGACCTGGGCCAGCAGGATCGAGTCGACGCCCAGTTCGTGGAACGCCTGGCCCTGGTCCAGTTCCTCGGCGGACATGCGCAGTTCCTCGGCGAACAGGTCCACGAGCCAGGCACGGACGACCGGGGTGAGCGCGTCGGTGTCGACCGGTTCGGCCGCCCCGCCCGGCTGAGCGGGCGCGGGAGTGGGAGTGGGTGACGGGGTGGACGCCGGGGTGGACGGCCGGGCGGGCGAAGCGGTGGGGAGCCGTCGGCCGAGCAGTGTCGCGGGCTGCCAGCGGTCCCGCTCCACCATGGCCGGGAGCACCACCGGAGCGGGCCGCTCCGCCAGGATCTCGTCCAGCATGCGCAGCCCCTCCGCGTCGGTGTGGCTGCCCAGCCCGGTGGCACGGTAGGCCGGCGTGGTCATCTCTCCGAAGCCGCTCTCGCGCCAGCTCGACCACTGCACGCTGACCACCGGCAGCGCTCGCGCGTGGGCCGCGGCGAAGAAGTCGAGATAGGCGTTGGCGCCCGCGTAGTCGCAGTTGGCCGCGCCCAGGGCCGGGACGGCCGAGGCGGTCGAGGAGAACAGCACCCAGAAACGCACCGGCTGGTCCGCCAGGGCCGCGTGCAGGGCGTCGAGCCCCGCCGCCTTGGGTTCGTAGACCCGGCGGATCGAGGCGAGGGGCTTGCGGATGAACGCCGGGTGCTCCGGGTCTCCGGCGCCGGCCGCGTGCAGGACGCCGCCGACGGGTCCCATGTCCCGGACCACCGCGGCCACGGCCTCGCGGACCGCGCCGGCGTCACCGAGCGGGGTGTCCAGGACCCGTACCCGGGCGCCGAGGTCCTCCAGCGCGCGGATGCCCGCGAGCTTGCGGCCGAGCGGACCGTCCTCGGCGACGAGGCGGTCCCAGTCCGCCCGGGGCGGCAGGGTCTCGCGTCCCGTCACGACCACCTGGCGCACCCCGTGCCGGCGCACCAGGTGCTCGGCACACAGCCGGCCCAGGCCGCGGGTGCCTCCGGTGACCCACAGGACGTGCCCGGCGGGGAAGGGCGTCACCTCGCGCGCCCGGCCGGCCACCGGCACCTCCCGCAGCTCCGGCAGGTGCCGCACCCCGGCGCGGTAGCAGACGGCAGGGTGGTCGTCGGCCGCGGCGTACTCGGTGCCGATCTGGGCGGCCAGGGCCTCGACACCCGTCACCGGGTCGCCGTCCGTGTCGACGTGCCGGGAGCGGAGGTGGCCGTACTCGGACTGCAGGGCGCGGTAGATGCCGGCCCGGGTCGCCCCCGCGAGGTTGACCGCCTCCCCGCCGACGGCCTCCAGGTTCCGGGTGACGCACAGGATCCGCATGTCGTCCCGGCGCCCCGCCTCGACGAACCGCTGGAGCAGGCCCAGCCACGCGTCGGAGGCCGGGGCCGTGCGCGAGCAGCCGGTGAGGTCGATCCAGCCGTCGCACTTCTCCCACACCGGGTCGGGCAGCTCGGCGGTCTCGTCCACGTCCCGCACCACCACCTCGTGCCGGGGCGGGAGGTGCCGGTCCAGGGCCCACGCCAGGTCCCGGGTGTCGGCCCCGGCGAGGACGACGACGCGGCGGCGCGGTCCGTCCTCGCCGCCCTGCGCGGCCTCCACGCCGGCGTCGGGGGCGGGCATCCACCGCTTGGTCAGGTACACCCGCTCCCGTACGGCGGTGTCCTCCTCCTCGTCCGGGGCGACGAGGACACCGCCCGCGCAGCACACGGCGTCGTCGGCGGTGACGGTGAAGGTGACGGCGGCGTCCTCGTCCTCGACGTCGAGCAGGACGTGCACGGTCGCCCCGGCCGCGGGCAGCGGGCCCTGCCAGGTCACCTCCGCCGGCTCCACGTCCTCCTCGGCCAGTTCCAGGCCCCGGGCGCAGGCCTCGCGCACCAGTGCCAGCAGCGCCTCCCGGTCCGGGGCGCGCTCGGGTACGGCGGTGAAGCGGACGACGTCGACGGTGGAGGTGTTGCGCAGCGCGTCCGGGGACGCCGGAGCGGTCCCCGCGCGCCGGGCACCGTCGGGGACGGGCAGCCAGTACCGGTCCCGCGCGAACGGATAGGTGGGCAGGGAGACCCGGCGCGGGGGGCCGTCCGGGTACCACAGCGTCCAGTCGACCTCCAGGCCGGCGACCCATGCCTGGGCGGCCCGGTCCGCCTCGCGGCGTGCCGCCCAGCCGCGCTGGAGTTCGCGGAAGCCGTCGTCGGTGAAAAGGCCGACGAGGTCGCGGTGGGTCTTCACCGAACCCCGGTGGACGCCGGGCGCGGAGGTGTCCCGGTCGACGAAGTCCTGGAGCCTCTGCGTCAGTTCGGCCAGGTCGCGCACGACGAAGGCGACCCGCTCGGTGAGGGCGACGCGGCCGGTCTGCAGGGTGTGGGCCAGTTCGGTCAGGGAGAACGGCGGCCGCGCCGCGTCCTCGCCGAACAGGGCGGTGACGGCCTCGACGCTGCCGGCCTCGATCAGCTCGGCGGTGGTGACGGTCCTCCCCCGCTCGGCGAGACGGTCACCGAGCTGGGCCAGGTGACGGGGTTCCACCCCCAGGTCGGCCCAGGAGGCCGCGGTGTCCACGGCGTCCGCCGTCACGCCGAGCCGCTCGGCGAGCGCGTCTCGGACCAGGTCCGCCACGCCGCCGGCCGGCCCGGGGCGCAGCCGGGTCAGCAGCAGCCGCGCGTACGCGGTGAGCCGCTCGCCGTCGCGGGCCGACAGGGGGACGACCGTGGGGCCGTCCGGTTCGGGTCCGCGGGGCGGCGCGGTGAACGACTCCAGGACGAGGTGGGCGCTGGATCCGGTGGCGCCGATGTTGCCGACCCCCGCGCGCAGCGGCAGCGGCCTCCCGTCGGCGTCGTGCCGGGGCCGCCATTCCTCCAGGGTGCGCTGGACGCGGAACGGCGTGCGTTCCAGTCCCAGGTGCGGGTTGGGCGGGTCGGCGTGCAGGGACGGCACGAGCGTGCGGTGGTGCAGTTGGAGCACGGTCTTGGTGAGCGCCGCGATGCCGGCGGCGCCCTCGGCGTGGCCCATGTTGGACTTCACGGAGCCGATGCCGCAGAAGTCGGTCTCCCGGGTCCACCTGCGGAAGGCGCGGGCGAGTCCCTCGACCTCGATGGGGTCGCCCAGGGAGGTGCCGGCCGCGTGGGCCTCGACGTAGCCGATGGTGCGCGGGTCGATACCGGCGTCGGCGATGGCGCGTGCCACGATCTCGCCCTGCCCGACGGGGCTGGGGACGGTGACGCCGCTGGTGGTGCCGCCGTGCCCGGCGGCGCTGCCGCGTATCACGGCGTAGACGTGGTCGCCGTCGCGCAGCGCGTCGGCGAGCGGCTTGAGGACGACGGCGCCGACGGCCTCCGCGGACACGTAGCCGTCGCCGCCCTCCCCGAAGGAGTGGCACAGGCCGTCGCTCGCGTGCATGTGGGCCATGCCGTAGGTGAGGTACTTGCCCGGGTGGAGCGAGAGGTTGACACCACCGGCGATGGCCACCCGGCTCTCGCGCAGGCGCACGCTCTGCACAGCCAGGTGGACCGCGCTCAGGGCGGACGAGCACACCGTGTCGAGCGTGATGCTGGGACCGTGGAAGCCGGAGAAGAACGAGACGCGGTTGGCGATCTGCCCCTGGTTGAGCACGAGCGGCACGCCGGCGCCCGCGGCCAGCGCATCGGCGCCGACCAGGAGGTAGTCGTGCTGCATGACGCCGGCGAAGACGCCCACCGGCCGCAGCCCGTCGGGGCCGACGGGCGGGCAGAGGGTGCGCGGGGTGTACCCGGCGTCCTCCACCGCCTGCCAGCAGGTCTCCAGGAAGAGCCGCTCCTGCGGGTCCATGCCTTCCGCCTCACGCGGTGAGATGCGGAAGAACCCGGCGTCGAACCGGTCGACGTCGTCGAGGAATCCGCCCCAGCGGGAGACGGAGCGGCCGCCGGGGCTGCGGACGTGCCCGACCTCGTCCTGCGACCAGCGTTCGGCGGGGACTTCGGTGACCGTGCTGCGGCCCTCGCGCAGGTTGCTCCAGAAGGTGTCGAGGTCGGGTGCGCCGGGATACCGCCCGGCCATGCCGACGATCGCGACCGGCTCCCCGGTGCCGCCCGCGCCGGTGTCCGCCGGGCGCCCGGCCGCGCCCGGCCGGGCGCCGTACGGGTGGAGGGGGTTCGCCGGCTCGTCCGGGGACGGCGGCGGAGCGGTCGGGGCGACGGCTGCGGGCCGGTGCGCGGTGGCGGCCGGCCGGCCGGCGTGGTCGCGGGCAGAAGGCGGCGCGAGGTCGCCGGGGGCGGCGGGCGCGGCGGCCGGTCCGGTCGCCGTACGGGGTGCGGAGCCCGCCGGGTCCAGCGGGCCGGGTCCGGTCCCGGGCGCGCCGAAGGCACGCGGGTGGGCGGTGGTCAGGTGGGCGGCCAGGTCCTGGATGGTGGCGTGCTCGAACGGCAGCGTGGGCGGCACGGGTTCGCCGACCGTCTCCTCGATGCGCTCGACGAGTTCGAGGACCTGGGCGGACTCCAGCCCCAGCTCGTAGTAGCCGATCCCGGTGTCGACGTCCTGCGGTGCCCGGCCGGTGCGCTCGGCCACCAGCCGGCGCAGGAACTCCTCCGCCGCCCGGGGCCGGGCCGCGGCGGGCGGGGCCGTCGCGCCCGGGCGGACGAGTTTGCTGGCCAGGCGGTCGATCCGGGCGACCTGCCGCCCCTCGTCGTCGTACAGGTCGACGGTCAGGAACACCAGCTCCCCGGCACGGCCCGCGGTGCTCTTGTCGACGCGGGCCGTGCAGCTTCCGCCGAGCGGGCGCACGGCCCGGAAGGACCGCACGTGGATCGGCAGGAACAGGCCGCCCTTCTCGGTGACCGCCGCCGCGAAGACCGGCCCCGCGGCGATCGCGCTGCCGTCCAGCAGGGCCGGATGGCACAGGAACCCGCCCGGGTCCGAGGACTCCCGCACGGCGACGGACGCGACCAGTTGACCGGCGTCCTCGCGGACCTCGCCGACCGCCCGGATGGGACCGGTGTGGCTGAGACCGTGCGCCGCGTGCTGGGCGTAGACCTCGTCCAGCGGCACCGCAGGGCCGGGCGGGGGCGCGGGCGCGACCCGGTCCGCGAACGCGGCCGGGCCGGTGCGGACGACGTCGGCGGTGGCGTACGGCCGGACACCGGTCCCCGCCGCGCCGGCGTCCTGGACGCGTACCTTCCAGCCGTCGCCGGCCGGTTCGCCGTGGAGGAGGACTTCGGTGGCGCCGCCGTCCGGCACGGTCAGCGGGCGCAGCACGGTCAGGTCCCGCAGCTCGAGTTCCGCCAGGCGGTGGCCGCGGGATTCCAGACAGCGCAGCAAGAGGTCCACGTAGGCCAGAGCGGGCAGCAGCAGCTCCCCGTTGACCCGGTGCCCCGACAGGGCGGGGTGGTCGGCGGACAGCACGACGCGCTCGTGCAGGGGGTGCTCACGCACGGACGTTCCTTCCACTGCGGACGGTTCGGCGCCGCGGACCGAACCGGTACGCGGCTCGGGGCGGGCGTAGGACCGCCGGTCGAAGACGGGCGGGGGCAGGGGGCGGCGCACGGTCCGGTCCGGGTCGTCCTCCGTGCGGCCCTCTACGACGACGTGGGCGTTGGTGCCGCCGTCGGCGAAGGAGCTGACGGCCACCACCGGGACCTCCTCGCCCCAGGGCCGCGCCGCGCGGTCCAGCCGGAAGGGGGAGCCGGCGAGGTCGAAGTGGTCGGGGGGCTGGTGGCCGGAGAGGAAGGGCACGGCCTCGCGGTGGTGGGCGATCAGTACCGCCTTGAGGAACGCGGCCATGCCCTCGGCGCACAGCGGGTGGCCGATGTTGGGCTTGACGGAGCCCAGGGCGCACGGCCGGTCGGAGTCCTCCCGGTACACGGAGGCGATCGCCTTCAGCTCCAGCAGGTCGGTCACGACCGAGCCGGAACCGTTGGCCTCGATGTAGCCGATGTCCTCGGGGCGCCTGCCGCTGCGGGCCAGGGCCTCACGCATCACCTCCCGCTGGGCGGCGATGTTCGGGGTGGCCGGACCGGCCGTCCTGCCGTCGTTGTTGACGGCGACGGCCTTGACGACGGCGAGCACCCGGTCCCCCTCGGCCAGCGCCCGGTCCAGCGGCTTGAGCAGGACCAGACCCGCTCCCTCGCCGAGCACGACGCCACCGGCCCGCCGGTCGAAGACGTGGAAGTCGGGCGTGTCGCGCAGCAGGCCGCGCTGTGCGAACACGCGGTGCGCGCGGTCGGTGCCGAGCAGGCTGACCGCACCGACGACGGCTGCCTCGATCCGCCCGGACCGCAGGGCCTGCGCCGCCATGTCCATCGCCACCAGGGCGGAGGAACAGGCGGTGTCGACGACGACGCTGGGGCCGCGCAGATCGAGGAACTGCGAGACGTTGGCGGCGAGGTAGTTCTGCCCGGCCGCCACGATCGGGTTGCGGGCGGCGAGCAGCCGGTCCTCGTCCGGCAGCCGCTGGGTGCGGCCGCCGATGTAGACGCCGATCGGACGGCCCTTCAGCTCGGCCGGGGTACGGCCGGCACGGTGGCACAGCTTGAGGGACTCCTCCAGCAGGAGGAGCGCCTGGGGGTCCATCGCGGCGGCGTCCTGCTCCGTCAGCAGGAACGGGTCCGGGTCGAACTCGCCGTACCCGTCGATCAGCCCGGCCAGGAAGCCGCTGTCGTAGCCCCAGCGCCCGGCAGGCACCGGCCCGATGGCCGAACGGCCCTCGCGCAGCAGGTCCCAGTACGCCTCGGGCCCGTCCGCCCCGGGGAACCGGCACGCCATCGCCACGACCGCGAGGTCGAGCGGGCCTTGCCCGTCCCCGGCCGCGGGGGCGGGGGCGGTCATCGCCGCTCCGGGGGCGGGGGCCGCGGGGACGGGAGCGGGGGCGGTCTTCACGGGGTGTTGTTCCCGGGCGGGTACGGCTGTCGGCTCGGCCGCGGCTGTCGGCTCGGCCTGGGCTGTCGGCTCGGCCGGGGTGCCGAACACGGTTGTCACCCGATCCGGGTGGCGCCGCGCCAGCCAGGTCACGAAGGCGCGCGGCGTGGAGTGTTCCAGCAGGGAGGACGGGTCGAGATCGACGTCCAGGTGCCGGCCGAGGGTGCTGAGCACCTGGGTCACCAGGATCGAGTCCATGCCGTAGTCCTCGATGGGCACGTCGGGCGCGATCCGGTCACGCTCGAAGCCGAGTTCCCCGGCCAGCAGGTCCCGCATCCACTCCAGCGCGGCGGCCTCCGCCTCCGCGGCGACCGGTCCGTCCTCGGACCCGGTGCGGGGGGACGTCGACGGGGCGGTGGCCGAAGGCGCGCCGGGGGCCGGGGCCGGCCCGGTGGCCTGCGCGGGCAGGCGGCGGTTCGTCAGCGTGTGGGGCCGCCAGGCCGCGGCGTCGGCCACGACCGCCGGGAGCACCACGGGGCCCAGGCCGCCCAGGAGCACCCGGTCGAGCACGGCGAGGCCCTGCTCGTCGGTGAGGGCGGCCATGCCGGAGCGGCCGAAGGCGTCGGTGCGTGCCTCGCCCATCCCGGTGTCGCGCCAGCTCGGCCACTGCACGCTGACCACCGGGAGGCCGTTGGCGGCGGTCCGGGCCAGCCAGTCGAGGTGCGCGTTGGCCATGGCGTAGTCGCTCTGGCCGGCGGCGAGTGCGGGCACCGCGGCGGCCACCGAGGAGAACAGGACGACGAACCGCAGGGGTTGTCCGGCCAGCTCCCGCAGCAGGGTACGGGCGCCGGAGACCTTCGGTTCCAGCACCTCGCGGACGACGTCGAGCGGCTTGCGGACGAACGCCGGGTGCTCGGTGTCGACGAGACCCGCGCAGTGCAGCACACCGCCGATCGGGCCGAGCCGGGTGCCGATCTCCCGCACCGCCTCGGCCACCGCCCGGGCGTCCGACAGCGGCAGGGCGCGGGTCTCCACCCGGACTCCCCGCTCGGTGAGGTCCAGCAGGGCCCGCACGGTCTCGCCGAGGCTGCCCGGCTCGTCGCGCAGCTCGGGCCACCGGTCCGGCGCGGGCAGCGGGCGCCGCCCGGTGAGGACGAGCTTGCGCACGCCGTGCGCGCGCGCCAGGTGACGGGCGGCGAGCAGGCCGATGCCGCGGGTGCCGCCGGTGACCAGGACCACCTGGTCGGCGGGGAAGGGCCGGGGTGCCGCCACGCCGCCCCGGTCCGGCCGCGCGACCGGGGTGAGCACCGGCCGCAGCCGGCCGCCGGAGCGGTGGGCGGTCTCGCCCTCCTCGTCGTCCGCCGCCAGTTCCGTCAGCAGGCTCCGGACGGCGGCGGCGTCGTCGGCGTCCGGGTCGAGGTCGACGTGCCGGGTACGGACGCGGGAGTACTCGCTCTGCAGCATCCGGTACAGGCCGGCCCGCAGCACGCCCGCGCCGGAGCCGGGCGTCGCCGGCTCCGGTTCCAGGCCCCGGGTGACCGCGAGCAGCAGGGGCCGGGTGGCTCCGGCGGCGGTGATCACCTGCTGGAGCCGGGGCAGCCAGTCCTCCAGGTCGTCGTCCCGGCCGGGGTCGCAGCCGGCGAGGTCGACCACCGCGTCGTGGGAACCCGCGTCGAAACCGGCCGGGTCGGCGGCGGTGACGACCCGGGCGCCGGGTACTTCGGCGCACAGCGCGCGGGCAAGGGCCGCCGTCCGATCGGTGGCCAGTACCGCGACCGAGCCGGGCAGGGGCCCCGCCGTCGCGGGGGCGGGCTGCCACTCCTTGGTGAGGAACACCGCCGCGCCGCCGGTGACGCCGGTGCCTTCGGTGACGCCGGTGCCTTCGGTGACGCCGGTGCCCGGCGCCGCGAGGCCGGTGTCCAGCCAGCAGCGCCGGCGCTCGAAGGGATAGCCGGGGAATTCGATCCGGACGGGCGGGGTGCCGTCGGCGGGGGCCCAGTCGACCGTGCCGCCGGCGGCCCAGTGGCCGGCGAGTTCGTCGGTGCCGGTGCCGGGGGCGCGCAGGGTCCGCCCGCCCCCGCGGGCCGCGGTGCCGGTCCAGACACCCGGCACCCGTTCCCCGGCCAGGTAGGCGTCGAGCCGGGCCACCAGGTCCTCAACGCCGGTGAACCGGACGGCGAGCCGCTGCGCCAGCGCCTCCCGGCCGGTCTGGGACGTCCAGGCGAGCGCGGCCGGATCGCTGTCGGCGCCCTCTTCGCGCAGGAACCGGGAGACGTTGGCGGCGTGTTCGCGCAGCCGGTCCTCGTCCCGGGCGGACAGCACGAACAGGGGCGCGACGTCCGCGGTCCCCGGCCGGGGGGTCGGCACGTATTCCTCCAGGATGAGATGGGCGTTGGTCCCGCCGGCTCCGAAGGCGCTCACGCCGGCGGCCCGCCGCAGCTCACGCCCCTGCGCGTCGACCGGGGCGGACCAGGGGGCGGCCGTGCGCTGCACCACGAACGGGGTGGACGAGAAGTCGATGTTGGGGTTGAGCCGCTCCGCGTGCAGGGACGGCACGAGGCGCCGGTGCCGAAGCTGGAGCAGCACCTTGGTGACGGCGGCGATGCCCGCCGCGGACTCGGCGTGGCCGATGTTGGACTTCACCGAACCGATCGAGACCGTACGGCCGGTCAGGTCGCGGTCGGCGAAGGCGCGTTCCAGTCCGCTGATCTCGACGGGATCGCCGAGCGCGGTGCCGGTGCCGTGCGCCTCGACGACGTTCACGGCGAGGGGATCGAGCCCCGCGGCGGCGGCCCGGGCGGTCGCCTCGGCGATGAGGTCGCCCTGGGCGCGCGGCGAGGGGACGCTGTACCCCTTGCCCGTTCCGCCGTGGTTGACGGCGGAGCCCTTGAGCACCGCGAGAACGCGGTCGCCGTCCCGCTCGGCGTCGGTCAGCCGCTTGAGCAGCACCGCGCCGGTGCCCTCGGCGGGCACGTATCCGTCGCCGCCCTCGCCGAAGCTGCGGCAGCGTCCGTCCGAGGACAGGAAGCCGCGCTGGCACAACTGCAGGTACTTCACCGGGTGGCTGGTGATGTTCACTCCCCCGGCGACGGCCACGTCGCAGTCCCCGCGCAGGATCGCCTGGCTCGCCAGGTGGATGGTGACGAGCGAGGACGAGCACATGGTGTCGAGGGCGACGCTGGGGCCGGTGAAGCCGAAGAAGTACGAGGCCCGGTTGGCGACCGACGCGTACGACGAGGACGTGGCCGCGCCGGTGCCCTCCAGGGCCCGGTCCACGTTGTAGAGCTGGTAGTGGCCGTACATCATGCCGACGAACAGGCCCGTGCGGGACCCGGCCAGGCTCTGGCGGGTGTGCCCGGCGTTCTCCAGCAGGTGCCAGACGGTCTCCAGGAAGACGCGCTCCTGGGGGTCGAGGTGGTCGGCCTCGGTCTTGGGCATCCGGAAGAAGAGCGGGTCGAACCGGTCCGCGTCGTGGAGGAACCCGCCCCACTTGGCGTAGGCCTTGCCGGGCGCCGAGCGGTCGGGGTCGTAGTAGCGGGAGTGGTCCCAGCGGTCGGCGGGGATCTCCTCGACGGCGTCGCGGCCCTCCAGCAGGTTCTGCCAGAACCGGTCGAGCGTCGGGGCCTGCGGATAGCGTCCGGCCACCCCGATGATCGCGACGTCGCCGACCGGGCCGGCCGGGCCGGCCGGTTCGGCGCCGCGTTCGGACGGAGCGGGGTCGGCCACCGCGGCGCGCACCCCGGCGGGGGCGGTGGGGCCGGCGGTGGAGGCGTGGACACGCGGGGCGGACGGGGCCGGAGCACCGGCTCCGGCGTCGGCAGGCGCGTCGGCGGGAGTGCGGTCGGGGCCGCTGCCGGCGGCCAGGGAGGCCGCCTGCTCCGGGTGGCGCCGCAGCAGGTGGCCGGCCAGTTCGCGGGCGGTCAGGTACTCGAAGAACAGCGTCTTCGGCAGTGGTCCGAACGTCTCCTCCAGACGCCCGGTCAGGCTCATCACGAGCAGCGAGTCGATGCCGTACCGCTCGAAGGACTCGACCGGGTCCACCTCGTCACGCGGCATGCGCAACTCCTCGGCGAGCAGCCCGACGAGGTAGTCCTCCACCTGCTCGCGCAGGTGCTCCTCGGAGACCGGGGCGCCTTCCCCCTCCGGCTTGTCCCGACGCGGGGCCTTCTCCGGTCGAGGCCGGTCACCGGCCGTCGCGGGGGCAGCGCCGCTCAGGGCCCCGAGCAGCGCGGCGGGGTCGGCGGGAGCGGGCAGCACCGACGGCTCCCCGGTGGCCAGGGCGCGCTCCCAGAAGCCGAGTGCCTCCGCCTCGCCGAGCGGAGCGACGCCCAGCTCGGCGCGCAGTTGCGCGACGGCCGCCTCGTCGGCCCGCATGCCTCCGTCCCGCCACAGCGGCCAGTCGACGGCCAGACTCCGCCCGGGACGCTCACCGCGCCCACGGGCCGCCTCGCGGGCAGCGACGAAGGAACCGAGGAACGCGTTGGCGTACGCGTAGTCGGCCTGTCCGGGGGCGCCGAGGGCGGCGGCGAGCGAGGAGAAGACCGTGAAGTGGCGCAGTGGCTCTTCGCGGGTCGCCTCGTCCAGCCACAGGGCGCCCAGCACCTTGGGCCGGACCACGGCGGCGCACTCCTCGTCCGTCTTGCGGAGCAGGAAGCCGTCGTTCAGGATCCCGGCCGCGTGCACCACACCCGTCACCGGGCCGAACCGGCGTCGCGCCTCGGCCACCACCGCGGCCACCGCCCGCCGGTCGGTCACGTCGGCACACAGGTGCACGATCCGGCCGGGAGCGACGTCCGCGAGGCCGTCCGCCGTGTCCTCGGCGAGCGGGGTGCGGCTGACCAGGACGACGGTGCCGCCGGTGCGCCGGGCGATCCGCCGGGCGACGAGACGCCCGACTCCCCCGGTGCCGCCGCTGACCAGGTGCACCCCTCCGGTGCCGAACGGTTCGGCGTCCGCCGGGTGGAGGGCGACGGGGCGCCAGCCGCGCACCTGGCGACCTTCGCCGCCCCGGCGGACCTGGACGTCGCCGCCGTCGGTCCGCAGTTCAGCGGCCACCGCGGCGGCCAGGTCCTGCCCCGGGGCGACGGCCAGGGTGGACAGCCGCAGTTCGGGGCTTTCCTGCCGGGCGGAGCGCGCGAAGGCGGCGGCCGCCGTGTCGAACGCGGCGGCGGGCGACGTCTCCTCGTGCGCGTACAGCAGCCGCAGTCGGCCGCGGTGTGCCGCCTGCCAGGCGCGGCACAGGGCGAGCGTCAGGCCGGGGCCGAGCGCGAGGGCGCGTTCGGGGTCGGTGGTGCGCGCGGCCACCTGGACCACGCGGGGCGTTCCGGAGCCGGCGAGCCCGTCGAGGGCGGCGACGACGGCCTCGGCGTCGGCGGACTCCAGGACGGCGACCTCGGTGTCGGGCTCGACGGCGAGGAGCGCCTGCCGCAGCGCGCCCGCGGCGCCGCCCTCGGGGTCGAGCAGGACGACGGGGCCGGTCGACGGCACCGCGGGCAGCGCCGGGCTCGGGGCCGGCACCCAGCCGGGCACGAGGGCGGCGTCCACCCCGGCGGCGCCCTCCACCGCGTCGGCGGTGTCCGGGTCCGGGGGCGTCGCGCCGGGCACGGGGCGCAGCGTGAACCGTTCGATGCGGGCGAGGACCCGACCGGTGTCGTCGGTGACGCGGATGTCGAAGGCGGCCGCCGGGCCCGCCTTGGTGACGTGCACGTACCGGGCCCGGGCGAGGTCGCCGAGCAGCTCCACCGCGCCGAGGGAGAACGGCAGGTGGGGCACCCCGCCGGTGGCCGCGGCGAAGACTCCGGTGGTCTGCAGCGCGGCGTCGAGGGCGGCCGGGTGGAAGCGGTACGCGGCCCGCTCCTCCGCGGGGTCGGGCAGCCGAACGGTCGCGAGCGCCTCGTCGGCCGAGTGGGCGACGGATTCCAGCACCCGCAGGGCGGGGCCGTAGGCGAAGCCGTGCTCGGCGAAGCGGGCGTAGCACTCCTCGCTGTCGCGGGTGCGGGCGCAGCGGGCCGCGATGGCCGCGGGGTCGATCCGCTCGGGTTCGCCCACGGCCCCGCCGAACCGGAGCCGGCCGCTGCCGTGCGCGGTCCGCCCGCCGTCCTCGCCGGCCCCTGCCAGCCGGTAGCCGACGCTCCCGTCCGGCTCCTCCCCGGCCGGGCCGAGCAGCAGCCGTACGGTGCGGCTCTCGCCCCGCGGTACCTCGACGGGCGTCGCCCAGACGATGTCCTCCACGCGGGTCACCCGGCTGCCGTCTCCCGCGGCCAGTTCCGCGGCGAGGCGGGCCATCTCCAGTTGGCACACCCCCGGCAGGACCGGCACCCCCCTGACGACGTGGTCGCGCAGGAGGGACTCGTCCCCGGTGAACCGCTTGTCGAAGGCGGGCCCGGCGAAGGTCGAGACGTTGGTGTCCAGCAGGACCGGGTGCAGCTTGCCGGTGGCCGGCGCCGCGGCGGGCGGCCGGCCGGGCGCCACCCAGTGCCGGGCGGGCTCGAAGGCGTATCCCGGCAGGCCGACGCGGCGCGGGCGCCAACCGCCGGCGTCGAGTGCGGGCCAGTCGACGTCGGTCCCGTCCGTCCAGGCGCGGGCGAGGTCCGTGGCGCCGCCGTGGTGCCGGGACGCCGGCGGTGTGTGTCCGGCGGCCGCCGCGTCGAGACCGGCGAGCAGTTCGTCGCGGTCCGCCGCCACGACCGCGAGACGCCGGTCGAACGCGGTGCGGCCGTGCTGCAGGGTGTGTGCGACGTCCCCGAGGTCCACGTCCCCGGCCCGCAGGAACCGGGCCAGTCGGGCGGCGGCCTCGGCCAGGGCCCGGTCGGTGCGGGCCGACAGGGGGAAGACGAGCGGGCCTGCCGGGCGGGACGCCCGGTGCGGCCGGGCCGGGGCCTCCTCCAGGACGGCGTGGGCGTTGGCGCCGCCGAAGCCGAAGCTGCTGACCCCGGCCACCCGGGGGCGGGGCGTGCCGTCGGCGTCGCACGGCGCGGGCCAGGGCCGGGTGCGGTCGGTGACCTCGAAGGGGGTGCCGGAGAAGTCGATGTACGGGTTGGGCTCCTCGTAGTGGAGGTGGGTGGGCAGCGTCCGGTGGCGCAGCGCCAGCAGGGTCTTGAGCACGCCGGCGACACCGGCGGCGCCCTCCAGGTGGCCGATGGCGGTCTTGACCGAGCCGAGCCCGCACGTGGGCCGTTCGGGCAGGTCGCGGCCCGCCTCGCGGTACAGCCGCTGGAAGGCCTCCTTCAGGCCCTCGACCTCGATGGGGTCACCGAGTGCGGTGCCCGTGCCGTGCGCCTCGACGTACCCGACGTCGGCCGGGTCCGTACCCGCCTCGCGGTGGGCACGGTGGACGAGGTCCGCCTGGGCGGCGGGGCTGGGTGAGGTGAGCGAGGTGGTGCGACCGCCGTGCCCGGTGACCACGGACTTGATCACCCCGTGGATCGGGTCGTCGTCGCGTACCGCCGCCTCGCGCGGTTTGAGCAGCAGCACGCCCACGCCCTCGCCGCGCACGTAGCCGTTGGCGCGGCTGTCGAAGGCCTTGCAGCGCCCGTCCTCGCTGAGCATCTCGCCGCGGCTGAGGGCCTCGTACAGCGAGGGGGCGAGGATGAGGCTGACCCCGCCGGCCAGGGCGAGTTCGCACTGGCCGGTGCGGAGCGCGGTCACGGCCTGTTCCAGTGCCGTCAGGGAGCTGGAGCACGCCGTGTCCACGGCCACGCTGGGGCCCCTCAGGTCCAGCAGGTAGGAGACGCGGTTGGGGACGACGGACACGGCCGAGCCGGTGACCGTGTGGCCCTCGACACCGCGTCCGGCGAGCCGCTGCACCTCCGGGTAGTCGGAGTTGGTGACGCCCAGGAACACGCCCACGCGGCGGCCCGCGAGGTCGCCGGGGCGGTGGCCGGCGTTCTCCACGGCGTGCCAGACGGTCTGGAGCACCAGGCGTTGCTGCGGGTCCATCAGTTCGGCCTCGCGGGGGGAGATCCCGAAGAAGGCCGCGTCGAAGTGGTCGACGTCGGGCACGAAGCCGCCCCACCGGGACCGGGACCCCTGGCCGTGGTCGCGCCAGTTCCAGCGCGCGGCGGGGATCTCCGTCACCAGGTCGCGGCCCGCCACCAGGTGGTCCCAGAAGGTCTCCAGGTCCGGGGAGGACGGCAGCCTTCCGGCCATGCCGATGACCGCCACGTCCCCGGTCGCGGCCCCCGGCTCGCCGGTCCGTGGTGCCGGCTGTCCGGACGGCTGCCGCGACCCGCTCGCGGCCGCCGTGCCGACCCGTTCGGGGTGGCGGGCCCGCAGGTGTGCGAGAAGGGCGTCCAGGGTGGTGAACCGGTAGAACAGGGTGGGTTCGGCCTCGATGCCGAGCCGCTCGGCGAGCCGGACGGCGAGTGTCGTGAACGTCACCGAGTTCAGGCCGAGTTCGCCGAGCGGCGTGGTGCCGGGGACCTGGTCCGGCGCGAGGCCGGCCAGCTCGCCGATCGCCGTGGCCAGGTCGTGGCGGAGCCGGGCGACGGACGGCGCGGGGTCGGCGCCGGCGGACGGCCCCGGGCGGGCGTTCCGGTGGTGCGGCCCGTCGGGGTAGGGCCCGTCGGGGTAGGGCCCGTCGGGGCGGGGCTCGTCAGGGCGGGGTCCGGCGGCGTCCGACGGGTTCGGCCCGTACGCCGGGCCCGCCGTCGCGTCGCCGTGCCGCTCGCGGAGTGTGTCGAGGTCCTCCCCGGCCAGCGCGGTGCGGTCCACCTTGCCGTTCAGGGTGCGGGGCAGGGAGCGCAGCGCGACGAGCACGTCGGGGATCATGTAGGCGGGCAGCCACTCGCCCAGCTCCTGCCGCGTCGGCACGGCGGCACCGGGACGACCGTCGTCGAGGACGCAGAATCCCCGCAGGGCGGTGTTGCCCGGGGACGGTTCACGGGCGACCACCACCGCCTCGCGGACGCCGGGCGCGCGCCGGAGGACCGCCTCGATCTCCTCCAGTTCGACGCGGAACCCGCGCAGCTTGATCTGGGAGTCCATGCGGCCCAGGTACTCGACGCGCCCGTCCGGCAGCCGCCGGACCAGGTCACCGGTGCGGTAGAGCCGGGGCGAGGGCGCGCCGGGCACCGGGTTGGGCACGAAGCGCTCCCGGGTCAGTCCGGGCCTGCCCAGATAGCCGCGGGCCAGACCGTCACCGCCGATGTACAGCTCGCCCGGCACGCCCGCCGGCAGCGGGGCGCCCCGCTCGTCGAGCACGTAGAACTGGGTGTTGGCGATGGGACGGCCGATGGTGACCCGGTCCTCGGGGGTGAGCCGGGCGGCCGAGGACCAGATGGTCGTCTCGGTCGGTCCGAAGAGGTTCCACAGCTCCTTGGTGCGCACGGCCAGGTCGCGGGCGGTCTCGGCGTCGAGCGCCTCCCCGCCGCACAGCGCCTTCAGTGCGGTGGAGCCGGGCCAGCCCGCGGCGAGCAGCATCCGCCAGGTGGCGGGGGTGGCCTGCATCACGGTGGGCCGGGCGGCCTCCACGGCCCTGCGCAGCCGTACGCCGTCCCGGGTGTCCTCGGCGGGCAGGAGTTCGAGGCTGCCGCCGGTGACGAGCGGCAGGTACAGCTCCAGGCCCGCGATGTCGAAGCACACGGTGGTCAGGGCGAGCAGGCGGTCCTCGGGGCCGAAGCCCGGCTCGCGCGCCATGGACGTGAGGAAGTTGACCAGCGCCCGGTGGCCGACCTCGACCCCCTTCGGCGTGCCGGTCGAGCCGGAGGTGTAGATGACGTAGGCGGTGTCGTCCGGTTGGGCGGCGGGGCCCTCGCCGGCCGGGGCGGCGGAGGCGATCGCCGCGGCGTCCTCGTCCAGCAGGACGGTGCGCACGGAACCCGGGGGGACGAGACCGGCCGTGGTGGCGTCGGCGAGGAGCAGGTGCAGCCCGGCGTCCTCGGCCATGTGGGCGAGCCGGCCGGGCGGGTAGGTGGGGTCGAGCGGCACGTAGGCGCCGCCGGCGCGCAGCACGGCGAGGAGCGCGACGACGAGGTCCGCGGAGCGTTCCAGCAGCACGCCGACCGTGCGGCCCCGGGCGACGCCGAGCCCGCTCAGGTACCCGGCGAGCCGGTCGACGCGTGCGGCCAGCGCCCCGTAGGTGAGGGCCTGTCCGCGGTGCACGACGGCCACCGACTCGGGGTGCCGGACGGCCTGTTCGGCGAAGAGTTCGGGCAGGGTCCGCTCGCGCGGGTAGTCGCGGCCGGTCGCGTTCCACTCGCCGTGCAGCCGCCGCAGCTCCTCGTCGTCGAGCAGGTGCGCCTCGGCGAGCGGGCGGCCCGGGTCGGCGAGCAGCCGGTCCAGGAGGCGCTCGTAGTCGTCGGCCACGCGTCGCACGGTGCTCTCGTCGAACAGGTCCGGGTTGTACTTGACGGTGTAGCGGGCCCCGTGGCTCTCCTCGACGACCTCCAGGGTGAGGTCGAACTCCCCCTCCTGGTGGACGCCGTCCACCGGGCCCCGCACCAGACCGGTCTCCTGGCGGTCCCGCTCCAGCCAGTTCTGGAAGTAGAACGCGGCCTGGAAGGCGGGGCCCAGGGAGCCGCGGCCGGCCTCGCGCAGGGCCTCGGCGACGTCGATCAGGGGCAGGGCGGCGTGCTCGACCGCTTCGGTCACGGTGCGGTGGACCTGGGCGAGCAGGGTCCGGAAGCCGGCCTCGGGTTCGATGTCGTGCACCAGCACGACCATGTTCATGAAGTAGCCGACCACGTCGTCGTAGCGCGTGCCGGGACGACCGCTCGTGGGCGTTCCGACGAGGATGCGCCGTTGCGATCCGTAGCGGTGGAGCAGGGTGGCGTACGCGCCGACGAGTACACCGAACAGGGTCGTGCGCTCCTGCCGGGCGAGCGCGCGGGCCGCCTGGACGGCCGCCTCGGAAAGGCGCCCCTCGACGCTGGCGCCGCGGTAGCTCGGCACCGCGGGGCGGGGTCGGTCCAACGGCAGTTGCAGTACGGGCAGTTCGCCGTCCAGGCGGTCCAGCCAGTAGGCACGCAGGCGTCGGCCCTCGGGGCCGTCGAGCAGAGCGCGCTGTTCGGCGGTGAAGTCGGCGTAGGTGGTGGCGGGGCGGTCCGCCGGCGGCCGCTCGCCCGCGGCGGCGCGCCGGTAGGCGTCTTCGAGTCCGCGCAGGAACACGCCGATGGAGACGCCGTCGAAGACGATGTGGTGGAAGACGACGAGCAGCGCCCGGCGGCCGTCGTCGAGGCTGAACAGGGTGGCCCGCATCAGGGGCCCGCGGCGCAGGTCGAAGGGCCGCGCGGCCTCGGCGCGCAGCCGCTCGCGCACGGTCTCGTCCGCACTCGCGCGCAGGTAGCGGTGGCTGAAGTCGAGTTCCTGCCAGGGTGCGACGGACTGCACCGGCTCGCCGTCCCGGATGTCGAACACGGAGCGGAGCTGGTCGTGCCGGTCCAGGAGAGTCTGCAGGGCGGTGCGGAGCGCGGTGACGTCGACGTCGGGGGCGAGCCAGGACGCCAGTGGCACGTTGTACGCGCAGCCGTCCCCGCTGAGCTGTTCGATCGCCCACAGGGCGTGCTGGCCGCGGGACAACGGCTGTTCGACCGGCGCGCCGGGTTCGGCCGGCGGCTCGGGCGGCGGGGCGGCGACCGGGACGGGTCCGGCCGCCGCGGGGGCCTGGGCGGCGGCCGGCGCCGTCACCGTGGTGTGCGGTGCCGGTGGTCCGGCGGGGCGCTCGGCGGCGGCCGTGGGCACGGTGAGGATCCCCGCGCCGTGGAAGTGCGCGGCGGCCTCACGCAGCGTGGGGTTCTCGTAGAAGTCGTTGAGGTCGACCTTGACGCCGAACTCCTCGGCGATGCCGGCGACGATGTCCATGCCGGTGAGCGAGTCGAACCCGTAGTCCTGGAGCGGGCGGTCGGGGTGGACCGGCTCGGACAGCTTCAGGGCGCGCGCGGTGATGTCCAGCAGCCGGGCAAGGAGCGCCTCGGCGGGGTCGGCGGCTTCGGCGCCGGTTCCGGCGGCCCCGGTCGCGGCCGTCCCGTTCGCGGCCGTCCCGTTCGCGGCCGTCCCGTTCGCGGCCGTCCCGGCCCCGGCGCCGTGCGCGGCGGTGCGTGCCGGGCCGGTCCGGGTGGTCTCTTCCTCCCCGGCGGCGTCCGCGGTGCTGCGCCCGACGACCACGGTCTGGCCGAGGTCGGTGCCGTCCGAGGCGGTGCCGCCGGTCGCGGTGGCGTCCTCGAAGCCCTCCTCCCGCAGCAGCCGCAGCCAGGTTCCGGGCTCCGCCAGCGGCGAGTCGGGGATGCGCAGCCCGGGGTCGGTGCACAGCCACCAGCCGTCCAGCACGCCGCCGCCGACGGTGTTGCTGCTGCGCAGCGTCGTCAGCTCGTTGAGCACGAGGCGGCCGCCGGGCGCGAGCAGGGTCCGGGCCTTGCGGAGGGTGGCCCTCAGGTCACTGGTCGCGTGCACCACGTTGGTGGCGACGACCACGTCGAAGCTGCCCGGTTCGAACCCCTGCCCCCGGATGTCCTTCTCCAGGTCGAGGACGCGGAAGCGCAGACTGGGGTGGGCCGCCGCCAGTTGCTTGCGGCCGTGGTCCAGGAAGCGCGCGGAGATGTCGGTGAACCAGTATTCGGCCCGGTCGCCGTACGGCGCGAGGACCGGCAGGACCCGCTCGGAGGTGGCGCCGGTGCCCGCACCCAGTTCGAGGACGCGCACGGGGGCGGTCCCGGGCAGCGCGTCCAGGTGGTCCCGGACCGCGTCGGCGACGCGGTCGTTGAAGGAGTCGGTCAGGGGGTTGCCCTTGTAGAAGTCCTGGACCAGGGACATGGAGGCGTCCGGGAACATGATCTCGGTGGCCCGCACGTCTCCCCGCAGGATCTCCGGGTAGCGCTCCATGCACAGTCGGGTGAGCGTCACCGTGGGTGCCAGGTCGGGGTGGTCCGCGGCCAGTGCGTCGAAGGCCCCGCGCAGCGCCCCCGGTGCGGTGGGCGCGGCTTCGGCGGCCGCCGTGGTGCAGACGGTCCCGCCCTCGTCGGCGAGGTGGCCGGCCCGGACCAGGATGTTGAGCAGGGCGCCGAGCTGGCGGCCGAACTTGCCGAGGACGCCGAGCTGGCGGGCGAGGGCGTCCGTGCGGTGGGCCTCTCCCTGCCGCCGGAAGACCCCCATGCGCTGGAAGGCGCCGAGGAGTGCCGTCTCGCTGAGGGCGTCCAGCCGCCGGTGGGCGGCCACCACCCGGTCGATGTCCGCGTCACCGCGGACGGCACCCCCGGCGCCGGGGGTGCCGCCGTCGGCCGGTACGCCGTCCAGGCCCAGCGCGGCCAGTCCCCGGGCGTTCGCGCGGATGGGCATGACCTGCGGGTGCGGGCCCGCGATCACCCGTTCCACGGCGTCGAGACCGGCGGCGACACCGAACGGCTCGACGCCCAGTTCGGCGAACATCCGGCGCAGTCCGGGCCGGTCGCCGGACCCTATCTCGCCCCAGTAGCCCCAGTTCACCGCACGAACGGGGTACGGCCGCCGCTGGGCCAGCCAGTGCGCCCAGGCGTCCTGGAAGGCGGTCGCCGTCGTGTAGGTGCCGTTTCCGGCGGCGCCCGCGAAGGCGCCCATGGAGGAGAACAGCACCAGGAAGTCCAGCGGCCGTTCGCCCAGGGTCTCGGCGAGCACGACGCTGCCCTCGATCTTGGCGGCCGGTCCGGCGCGGAACTCGTCCTCGGTCAGCCGGGCCAGCGGGCGGGTGTCGAAGGTCATGGCGGAGTGGACGACACCGTGCAGGGCGCCGAACCGCCGTTCGGCCTCGTCCAGGGCGCGCCGCACGTCCGCGGCCGAGGCGACGTCCCCGGCCACGTGCAGGACCTCGCCCCCGAGCGCCCTGATCCGTTCCATGGCCGCACGCTGCGCGTCGCCGGGCACGGTACGGCTCAGCCACACCAGTCGGGCCCGGTGGGCGGCGGCCAGGTGCTCGCTGAGGGCGAGGCCGACGCCCCCGGTGCCGCCGACGATCAGGTACACGCCCCGTTCCCGGTAGACGGGGCGGTCCGCGGCCGCGGGGCCCGGAGCGCCCTGGGAGACGGGGACGAACCGGCGCACGTGGCGCTTCGTGCCCCTCAGGACCACGAGCGTGCCGGAGGGGTCGGGCCGTTCGGCGACCACCGCGGCGGCGGTGCGGGACAGCTCCTCCGGTCCGGACGGGTCCGCGTCCTCGATGTCGGCGCAGACCGCCTTCAGACCGGGCAGTTCCCTCGTCAGGACCTGGGTGAGCCCGTGCAGGGTGGCGCCGTGGGGGCTGCCGCCGCTGCCGACGGGCACACGGTGCACGCCTGCGGTGACCACGGTGAGGGCCCGGGGGCCGCGCGAGCCGACGTGCGGGCGGGTGAGCTGGAACAGCGGGGCCAGGCCGAGGCGGTGGTTGTCCTCCAGGGTGGCGGCCCCGGCGCCGGCCAGGTGGTAGACGTGGTCGGCCGCCGCGACGGCGGCGGTCCAGTCCCCGGCCGCGGGCTCGTCGATCAGTACGGTCCGCACGGACCCTTCGGGGTGCAGCCGTGCCACGGCCGAGGCGAGCCGCTCCGTGCGGCGGCCGGCCAGGACGAGGACGTGCCGCGCCGCGTCCGCGGTGCCGTTGTGGGCGGGGCGCGGGGCGGGCACCCACTGCGGCCGGTAGTACTCCATGCCGGCGCCGTCGACCGCCGGTGCGTCCGCCGTCGGGCGGTCGTCGCCGTCCGTCGCGCCGGCCGGTGTCGCCCGCCCGTTCCCGTGCGGCTCGCCCGCCGGGCGGGCCGGCAGCTCGGGCAGCCAGTAGCGGTCGCGGGCGAAGGGGTAGGTGGGCAGGGAGACGCAGCGGGCGCTGCCCGGTTCGCGAAGCCGTGACCAGTCCACGCGGGCGCCGGCGACCCACAGGGCGGCCAGTGTCTCCAGGTCGCGTTCGGCCGAGGCCCGTTCCAGCCGGGCGCGGTCGTCCTCGCCGGGGCCGCGGCGGTCGGTGAGGAAGCCGTGGTGCACACCCGGGTCCGTCGGGTCGCGGTGGTCCTGCGCGAACGCGGTGAGCCGCGCGTGCAGGGTGTCCAGGTCCGCCGCCGTGAAGGCGAGCCGGGCGTCCATGTGCTGCCGGCCCACCTGGAGGGTGTGGGCGACGTCGGCGAGCAGGAGGGTCTCGCCGGGGACGGTGTCCTCCGGGGCCGGCGCGATGCGGCGGGTCAGTTCGCGCAGGCTCACCGCGGTCAGGTCGGAGGCGGTCACGGCGGTGGCGAACTCGTCGTTCAGCGCCCGGGCGAGCGCGGCCTGTTCGGCCGATCCGAAGCCGAAGTCGCGCAGGTCCGAGTCGGCGTCGAGATCCTCGGGGGCCACGCCGAGCACGGCGGCGGCGATCCGGACGCAGTCCGCCAGGCGGTCCGTGTCCCGCTCCGGCGCCGGGTCCGTCCGGCGGGCGTCCGCCACGAACCGGGCCAGGCGCCGGGCCTGTTCCCTCAGCCGCTCCTCGGTGCGGGCCGACAGGACCACCAGTTCGGGTCCCGGTGCCGGGACCCGGGTCTCCTCGCGGCCCAGGTACTCCTCCACGACGACGTGGGCGTTGGCGCCGCCCCCGCCGAAGGAGCTGACTCCGGCGCGGCGGGGCAGCGGTCCGTTCGGTCCCTCGCCGGCCGGGCGGGGCCACGGGGCGAGCTTCTGCTGCACGGTGAACGGGGTCGCGGCGAAGTCGATCTCCGGATTGGGTTCCGCGGAGTGCAGCGACGGCGCGATCTGCCCGTGCCGCAGTTGCAGCAGCACCTTGGTCAGCCCGGCGACACCGGCGGCGGACTCCAGGTGGCCCACGTTGGACTTGACCGAACCGACGGCCACGGTCCGGTCGGTGGCGCCGGGCACGGCGAGGGCCTCGTGCAGGCCGGCGATCTCGATGGGGTCCCCCAGCGGCGTGCCGGTCCCGTGCGCCTCGACGTAGGAGACCGTGGCCGGATCCACGCCGCCGCGCCGCAGAGCCGCCCGGATCACCGCCGCCTGCGCGGTCGGGCTCGGCACGGTGTAACCGACGGTCTTGCCGCCCGCGTTGACGGCGGTGCCGCGGATGACGCCGTAGATCCGGTCGCCGTCGGCCTCGGCACGGGAGAGCGGTTTGAGCAGCAGCGCGCCGCTTCCCTCGCCCGCGACGAAGCCGTCCGCCCCGGCCCCGAAGCTCTTGGTGCGGTCGTCGTGGGCCACCATGGTCCGGCGCGAGTACAGCGCCAGGTGCTTGGGGTGCAGGATCAGGTTGACGCCGCCGGCGACCGCGGCCTCGCACTCGCCCCGGCGCAGGCTCTCGCACGCCAGGTGGACCGCGGTCAGGGAGGCCGAGCAGGCGGTGTCCACGGCGAGGCTGGGACCGGTCAGGTCGAGGACGTAGGACACCCGGTTGGCCAGCGACCAGTGGTCGGAGTGCGCGTCGGTCCGCACGCCGAGGGCGTGCGCCTCGCCGCCCATCCACTCGTAGTTGCTGTTCATCAGGCCGACGAAGACGCCGACGGGGCTGTTGGGGCCGAGCCGCTGCGGCGGGTAGCCGGCGTCCTCCAGGGTCTCCCAGGCGGTCTGCAGGAACAGACGTTCCTGGGGGTCCATGTTCTCGGCGACGGTCGGCGAGATCTGGAAGAACAGCGGGTCGAACTTGTCGACGTCGCTGAGGAACCCGCCCCACTTGGTGTAGCTCTTCGCCGGGTCGTCGCCGTCGGGACCGTAGTGGGCGGCCACGTCCCAGCGGTCGCCGGGGACCTCGGTGACGCAGTGCCGGCCGTCGCGCAGGTTGGCCCAGAACTCGTCGGGGTTGTCGGCGAGCGGGTAGCGGCAGGCCATGCCGATCACGGCGATGCCCTCGTCGCCGCGGTCCGCCGTGCCGCCCGGCGCCTTGGCCGCGGAGGCCTTCTGCAGGAGGCTGAGCAGCAGCGTGCGCTTGTTGTCCATGTGCCCTTCCGTGTGTGCTCGGACTCGCCGTGTGGTGTGCCGCGGTCTGCCGTCGTCCGGCGCCGCCGGGTCAGCGCCGCCGTGCCGCACCGGAGGCGCGGCGGGAGGTGCGGACGGCCGGCGTGGAGACGGGGGCGGGGCCGCCGTCCCCGTTGCCGTCCTGGTGCCAGGTACCGACCAGGTGGTCGGCGAAGGCCCGGACCGTCGGGTACTCCACGAAGGCCGAGGAGGGGACCTGGCGGCCCAGCGCGGTGCCGAGCCGTGCGGTGAGGTCGATGAGGATGAGGGAGTCCACGTGCATGTCGAAGAGGCTGCGGTCCTTGTCGATCGCGTCGGTGGCCACTCCCAGCACCCCGGCCACCTCGGTGACCAGGTAGTCCTGGATGACGCGGCTCTGCTCGGCGGGGCCGGCCGCCGCCAGCCGGCGGCCGAGCGAGCCGCCGTCGGCGCCGGGCGTCCCCCCGGGTGCTCCCGCCGGCGTCGTGACCCGCGCCGGGTCGTGGTGCTCCCCCGCGACGGCGGCGGGCGCGGCCGGCGCGCTCCGGTGGACCGGCTCCACCCAGTGGCGGGTCCGCTCCAGGGGGTACTGCGGCAGCGGCACCCGGCGCTCCCGCCCGGCCGGGAAGCACGCGGTGAAGTCCACGTCGGCGCCGCCCGCCCAGGCGGTGCCGATGATGTCCAGCAGCCGCTCCGTCGCCGAGGCGTGTTCCGTGCCGTCGGCGTCCAGCGTGATGTCGACGGCGGTCAGCCCCGACTCCGCGAGCAGCGTGGTGAGGGCCTCCGCGTCGGGGCCGTGCGGTGCGGGCTTCGCCCAGAACGCGGGGTCGCCGAGGGTGTCCCCGTCCAGCCACCGGGCCCGGGGGCCGAGGCAGAGCGGGAGTTCACCGGGGGCCGGGAGGCGTTCGGATCCCGGTCCCGGTTCGTCCCCGGCGTAGGCGCGGGCCAGTGCGAGCGCGTCGCCGAGGGCGAACACCCCGGCGAGGCAGCCCGCGACGGCCTGCCCCGCGCCCCAGCCGACCAGGGCTTCGGGCCTCACGCCCCACTCCTGGAGGGTCCGGGCGAGCGCCAGTTGGGCGACGAATCCGGCCAGCGGCTCGGCCGGGTCGAGCAGGTATTCCGGGCCCGCGGCGGCCGGCACGTCCAGGACCCGCGCGCAGTCGTCGACGGCCGCGCGGAAGGCCGGGACGTCCCGGTACAGGTCGGCGCCGAACGCGCCGGTCTGATCGCCCGGGGCGCCGACCACCAGTGCCACTCCCCCTCGGCGCAGGTCGGCGTGTTCGGTGCGGACCCGGGCGGGGTCCAGGATCGCCAGGCTGCGCGCCGCGTCCCGGGTGGAGCGGGCCACGAGCCACCGGCGGTGGGCGTGGTGCTGCCGTCCCACGGCCAGGGTGTGGGCCACCGCCATCGGGTCCAGTTCGCGGTGACCGCGCAGGTACCGGGCGAGAGTTCCGGTGAGCCGGTCCAGGGCCTCGGGCGTGCGGGCGGAGAGCACGAGCAGTTCGGCCGGGCGCGGGCGGACCTCCGGTGCCGGGGCGGCGGGCGGTTCCTCCAGGACGACGTGCGCGTTGGTGCCGCCGATGCCGAACGAGCTGACACCGGCTCTCAGGGGCCCGCCGTCCGCGTGCCAGGGCCGCAGTTCGGTGTTGACCCGGAACGGGCTCGTCCCGAAGTCGATCTCCGGGTTGGGGGTGCGGAAGTGCAGGCTCGGCACGAGGGTGCGCTCCCGCAGCATCAGCACGGTCTTGATCAGTCCGGCCATGCCCGCCGCCGTGTCCAGGTGGCCGATGTTCGTCTTGACGGAGCCGAGGGCCACCGAGCCCGGAGCCGGGGCGTCCCCGAAGGCCTCGGTGAGCGCGGCCACCTCGATGGGGTCGCCGAGGGGGGTCGCGGTGCCGTGGGCCTCGACGTAGCCGACGGTCTGCGGGGCGCATCCGGCGATCTCCTGGGCCTCGACGACGACCGCGGCCTGGCCCTCCACGCTGGGAGCGGTGTACCCGGTCTTCGCGGCACCGTCGTTGTTGACGGCGGACCCCTTGATCACGGCGTGCACGGTGTCGCCGTCCTCCAGGGCCTCGGCGAGCCGCTTGAGCACGACGACACCGACGCCGCTGCCGATGACCGTGCCCCGGGCGTCGGCGTCGAAGGCACGGCAGTGCCCGTCCGGGGAGAAGATCATGCCTTCCTGGTGGACGTACCCGCTCGTCTGCGGCAGCCGCAGGTGCACGGCGCCCGCCAGCGCGATGGAGCACTCCCCGGCCAGCAGTGAGGTGCCGGCGGTGTGCACGGCCACCAGGGAGGTGGAGCAGGCGGTGTTGACGCTGACGCTCGGTCCCCTCAGGTCCAGCCGGTAGGACACCCGGGTCGCCAGGAAGTCCTTGTCGTTGGCGAGCATCAGCCGGTAGTGGCCCACCGAGGACGCGGTCCGGTAGCGCTCGGCGAGGTGGTGCAGCAGGTAGGTGTTCATGCCCGCGCCCGCGAAGACACCGATCTCCCCGTCGTAGCCGGAGGGTTCGTAGCCGGCGTGTTCCAGGGCGAGCAGCGAGCACTCCAGGAAGTGCCGGTGCTGCGGGTCCAGGATCTCCGCCTCGTCGTCGGGGACGCCGAAGTGCCCGGCGTCGAACAGCTCGACGTCCTCCAGGAGCTGACCGGCGCGCACGTACCCGGGGTCGGCCAGTTCGCCCGGCTGGACCCCGGCGGCCAGGAGCTGCTCGTCGGAGAAGAACGTGACCGATTCGCGGCCCTCGGTGAGGTTGCTCCAGAACGTGTCGACGTCCGGGGCCCCGGGGAAGCGGCAGGCCATCCCGATGACCGCGATGTCGGTGTCCCGCACGTCGGCGGCCCGGTCCGGGTGCGTCATGTCCGTGTCCCCCTTCACAGCCGGACGCCCAGGTCGGCGGCGACGCTGCGCATGTCGAGGAAGCTGCGTGCGACGAACCGGGCGCCCTCCTCGGTGGCGTCCAGTTCGCGGAAGACGGCGACGAGTTCCCGTTCGTGCTGCTCCCGGTCGCCCTCGCCGGCGGCGATCTGCAGCACCACCTCGCGCATGCGGTTCTCGATGTCGACGATGTTCGCCGCACGCGGGAACTTGATGGAGAACGTGGAACGGTCGAAGTCGCGGTCCCGGGCGGTGGAACGCTGGTGGCTGGCCGCGTTGAGTTTGTAGAACATGCAGCCCCAGTGCTTGAACGAGTAGTAGTTCAGCAGCGGGAAGAGCGTGCAGTGCGTCTCCAGGGGCGAGGACTCGTAGAGTCCCTTGGCCTTCAGTTCGGCCACGATGCGGTCGGGGTCGTAGTCGTAGCGCATCGCGATGAACGGGAACACGATCTTGGGTATCTCGTCGTCCTCGGCGAAGAGGACGTCCTCGATCTCGTCACGGAACAGCTCGTCGGTGAGCCGCTCGCCGAAGGTCCGGTAGAAGCTGCGGACCACCTCCCGCGCGTCCGACTCCATGGTGAGGATCTGCTGCGGGTCGGCGCACAGCGCGATGTAGGGGATGCGGTGCCGGTAGGCGTAGAGGATGGCGCGGATGACGAAGAAGGTCCGGCACGAGACGCACGGCAGCTTCTCGTCCAGGTACTTTCCGGGCTTCTTCGGCGCGGGGCGGTTGAACACCTCCCGCATCATCGACTTGATGCCCTCGTCGTCGGAGTCCAGGACGAACTTCGCCGGGATCTTCTCCTGGGCGAGCCGGATGTTCTGCGCGGCGTGGGCGCTCTCGAAGGGCACGTCGAACGTGTAGGAGACGACCCTCTTGCCGTACTCGTTGACGAACTTGTCCAGCATGTACGTGCTGTCCTTGCCGCCGCTGTACATGAACAGGCAGTCGTGGTCCCGGTGCGGGTCGGGCCCGCTGCGGGTGAATTCCTCGTAGACCTGGTTGGTGTAGGTGAAGTTGTGCAGCAGGTCGCCGACGATGTCGAGCCTGCAGAGATTGCACACGCCCTCGCCGTCGAGCGTGATCCCGGGGTGCTCCTCGGCCAGCGAGCACACGGAACACAGACGCATGTCTATTCCCCCTGATGACGTGACTGGATGGGTGCGGCGCCCGGACGGCTGTCAGGCACTCGGTGTGTCTCGGCCCGGGCGCCGCGCGCGCCGCCCGCGCAGGTCGGCCAGGGCGCCCCGGCCGCGGGCTCTGCCGCGCACCGCGGCCCGCGGGCGTGGCGCGTCGCCGGGCCCGGTGCTCCGGCCGGCGGCGAGGTGACGGGCCATGGCCCGGACGGTGGGGTACTTGAACATCTCCACCCGGGTCACGGACGCGTCGAACCGCTCCCGCAGCCTCGCCATGAGCTGCATCAGCAGCAGGGAGTTGCCTCCCGACTCGAAGAAGTTGTCGTCGAGGCCGAGGTCCTCGGTGCCCAGCACCTCCTGCCAGGCACGCGCCACGGTGCGCTCGACGCTGCCGGAGGGCAGCGCGGCCCCCGGGCCGGCGCCGCCGCCGGGACGGGGCAGCGCACGGCGGTCGATCTTGCCGTTGGCGGTCAGCGGCAGGCTGTCGAGCCGGACGAACGCCGCCGGGATCATGTACGCGGGCAGCCGGTCGGCGAGCAGCCGGCGCAGCTCGGCGGTGTCGGGTGCCGCGCCCTGCGTCACCAGGTACGCCGCCAGCCGCCGGTCGCCGGGGAGGTCCTCGCGCACCACGACGACCGCCCGGGCCACGGCCGGGTGCTCGCTCAGCACGCTCTCGATCTCACCGGGTTCGATCCGGTAGCCGTGCACCTTCACCTGGTGGTCGGCGCGGTCGACGTAGACCAGTTGCCCGTCGGGCAGGTGCCGCACCAGGTCGCCGGTGCGGTACAGGCGGCCCGCGGTGGGGTCGAGGACGTTGCGCACGAACCGCTGTTCCGTGAGTTCCGGGCGGTTCAGGTATCCGAGGGCGACGCCCGCACCCCCGATGTACAGCTCGCCGGGCAGGCCGGGGGCGACGGGGCGCATGCGGGGGTCGAGGACGTAGAACTGCGTGTTGTCGATGGGGCGGCCGATGGTCACGGGCGACCCGGCGCGGACCCGGGCGACCGAGGACCAGATGGTGGTCTCCGTCGGCCCGTAGAGGTTCCACACCTGCGCGCCGTGGGACAGCAGCGTTTCGGCCAGTTCCGCGGGCAGGGCCTCGCCGCCGCACCAGATGCGCAGCCCCGGCGTTCCGCTCCAGCCGGCCTCGATCAGCATCCGCCAGGTGGCGGGGGTCGCCTGCATCACGGTGGGGCGCCGCTGTTCGACGAGCGTGCGCAGGGCGAAGCCGTCGGTCGTGGTGGCGGTGGGCGCCAACTCGACCTCGCCCCCGCAGGAAAGGGGCCCGTACAGTTCCAGGCCCGCGATGTCGAAGCAGACGGTGGTGACGGCCAGCAGCCGGTCGCCCTCGCCGATCCCGGGTGAACGTGTCATGGCGACGAGGAAGTTGACCAGGGCCGCGTGCGTGACCCGCACGCCCTTGGGCCGCCCGGTCGAGCCGGAGGTGTAGATGACGTACGCCAGGTCGGACCCGGCCTCCCGCGGCACCCGGTCCCCCTGCGGTCCGGCCGTCCCCGCGGGGGCGGGCCAGGGCCGGTCGGCGACCAGCACGTCCGCGTGTCCGGCGGGCAGGTTCCCGGCCAGCGCCTGTTCGGTCACGATCAGCCGCAGCCGGGAGTCGTCGACCATGTGGGCGATGCGGTCGCGTGGATAGATCGGGTCCAGCGGGACGTAGGCGGCGCCCGCCTTCAGCACGGCGAGCAGGACGGTGGGCAGCAGCGGCGACCGGTCCAGGTACACCCCGACCGCATCGCCCCCGCCGATGCCCGAACCGCTCAGGTGGGCGGCCAGTTCGTCGGCGCGGTGGTCCAGCTCCGCGTAGGTGAGGGTCGTCCCGGCGCAGGTGACGGCGGGGGCGTGCGGGGTGCGGCGCGCCTGCCGCTCGAAGAGTTCGTGGACGTGCCGTGCGGGGGCGGGGCCGGTCGCGGTGGCGTTCCACTCGACGAGTGCCCTGCGGCGGTCGGCGTCGGTGCACACGGGTGCCGTGGTGAGGTCGGCGCCGGCGGGTCCGGCCACCGCGGCCAGGAACGCCGCCGCGTGGCCGGCGATGCGCCGGACGTCCTCGGCGGCGCCGGTGCCGACCCACTGACAGGCGTCGCCGGAGCGGGTGAGGCGCAGCAGCAGACAGGTGCCGGGTCGGGGCAGGGCGGCCGCCCCGGCGGAGCCGTCGGTGATCTCGACGGCGACGGGCAGCCCGGCCCCGGCGAACCGGCGGGACCGGAGCGCGGGGTACCGCTGCCAGACGTCCTGGGCGTAGGTGCCCCGGCGCACCACCGCCTCGATCCGCTGGTCCAGGTCCCCGGACCACTCGGCCATGCCGAGACCGTCCCGCAGCTCCGGCAGCCGCAGCGGTACGTGGGAGGCGTAGAGCCCGGTGAGCGCGTCGTCGGACGCGGCCGAAGAGACCGCGAAGTCGACGTCGGCGTCGCCGCCGCCGACGGCGCGGGTGAGGAAGCCGAGCAGTGCCGCCGCCAGCCAGTGCGCCCGCGGCACACCGGCGGCGGCCGCGGCGGCCTGCGCGGCGGGCGGCACCGGCACGTCGCAGACGGTCGGCGCGGCGTGCGGGGCGTGGTCGGCGGCGGGCGGGTCCAGCGGCGCCAGGCGGCCGAGGGTGCGCACCCAGTGCGGCTCGGCGCGCAGGGCCCGCGACTGCGCCGCGTGTGCCGCGGCCAGCAGGTGTCCCCCGGGCTCCGGCAGGACGGTGCCCTCGGGCAGGGCGTGGGCGGGCAGCGGTCGCAGGTCCGCGCAGGAGACGACGCCGGTGAGCCGGACGTCGTGGTCGGCGGTGGCGACGACGGCGGTTCCCTCGGCGGCGGCGAGGACGCTGCCCGGCCGGCGACCGGAGCGTTCGGGCGTCGCCTCCAGCGCGGAGACGGTGGCGAAGCCGTCGCCGAGCCAGATCCTGGCGCTGCCGAAGCCGTTGGGGTGGGGTCCGAAGTCCCGGGCGCGCACGGCGGCGGCGAGGTCCGCGGCGGAGGTCGTCCAGCTCAGGAGGCCCGCGTCGGCCGGGCGGTCGTACCTGCCGTGGTAGCGGCGCTTCGACAGGTCCTGCGGGTGGCGCTCGGCCCGCCCGGTGGCGAGCCGGTCCACCAGGTCGGCGAAGGACTCGGTGCCCGCGTCGAAGCACTTGACGTTCAGTGAGTGGCTGGTCTCGTCGTCGGCCACGTCGAACGCCCGCTGGACCAGCACGTCGCCGGCGTCGGCCTCC
Organism: Streptomyces sp. NRRL F-5650; assembly: GCF_000721365.1. Lineage (NCBI taxonomy): Bacteria > Bacillati > Actinomycetota > Actinomycetes > Kitasatosporales > Streptomycetaceae > Streptomyces > Streptomyces sp. NRRL F-5650. The sequence goes on from NZ_JOGV01000014.1 coordinate 123,169, forward strand.
TCGGTCATCACGTGCCAGGTGACGCCGTGCCGCGGTGCGCGCTCGGTCAGTGCCCACGCCGTGGCGTGCACGCCGGCGTGATCGGGCAGCAGCGCGTCGTGGAAGTTGACGGCCAGGCCGCGCGGCAGGCGGAGCACCTCTTCGGGAAGCATCCGCAGGTTGGCGATGCTGAAGAGGTGGTCGAAGGGCCGGGCCGCCAGTTCCCCGGCGAGTCCGGGTCCGAAGCCGGAGACGGGCAGGCCCCGTTCGGCGGCCCAGTCCCGCACGGCGCCGGGGGGCGAGACGACGCGCACGACGTCGTGCCCGCGCTGCAGGAGGAGTTCGGCGCAGGACACCAGGAGGGTGTTCTCGCCGATCAGGCAGCAACTGAACGTACCGGCAGGGGTGGTCACGCCGTCCTCCCGTCCTGGTCGCCGCCGAGGCCGGCCAGCAGATCACCGAGCATGTTCTCCACCTGTTCGTCGGTCAGGGCGGCCACCACGGCCTGCAGGTCGACGGCCCCTTCCGTCGGCAGCGGGGCGGCGGGGGATGCGGAAGCGCCGGGTACGGCCCGCTCCCCGGGCCGCTCCTGGGCCGGCCCGCCCGGGGCCGCGTCCGCCGGGCGCACCACCGCCCGGGGGGCGTCCGCCGGGGCGGCTTCGGCGAGACGGACCAGGGTGTCGGTGTGTTCGGTCCGGAAGTAGGCGGCCAGCCGGGCGATCGTGGTGTGCTCGAACAGCAGCGGCGCGGGAAGGCGCCCGAAGTCGGCCTCCAGTGCCTGCTTCAGCTCGGGGACGACGAGGGAGTCGATGCCGTAGTCCTCGAAGGGCGCGTCCGGATCGAACCGTTCCTCGGGCATCTCCAGGACCCGGGCGAACACGGCCGTGACCCGGTCCAGGGCCGTCCGCGCCAGGTCGGTGCCGCCGGAGGCGGGCCCGGACCCGGGCGGCGTGCCCGGCCGGTCCTGTGCCGCGGGGCCGACCGCGGACGCCGCCGCGGGTGCCACCGGTGCCGCTCCCCGGCCCGCCGGTACGACGCCGTCGCTCGCGGCGAGGATGACGCACTGCTCCACCCGTCCCTCGGCCGTCGCCGGGGGCTGGAGCACCGTGGTGTCGCGGTAGCCGCAGGCGGCCAGGACGTCCCGCCACACGGGAACGCGCAGCAGCGGCGAGCCCGGGATGCGGCACGCGGTGTCCTGGTACATCCACCAGCCGCCGGTCAGGCCGAAGATGAGCGGCAGGTAGCAGGCGAACCCGGTGCCCTCGTTGGCCAGCACCACGCCGCCCGAGCGCAGTAGCCGCTTGATCCGCAGCATGGTCTGCTCGATGGACGGGGTGACGTGGAAGACGTTGGTGCCCAGCACGATGTCGTAGCCGTCGAGGGCGATGCCCTGCGTGACCGGGTCCTCGTCGACGTCGAAGACGCGGAACTCGGCGAACGGGTGCGCGGCGGCGAACCGCTTGCGCCCGTGCCGCACGAAGGCGCTGGTCACGTCCGTGTAGGTGTAGGTGACGCGGTCGGCGTACGGCGCGAGGGCGGCCAGTACGGGCTCGCTGGTGCTGCCGGTGCCCGCGCCCACCTCCAGGATCCGCGGCCGCGCGGCGGGGTCCTCGGCGAGCCGCTGCTCGACCAGCCGGCGCACGGAGTCGGCGACGATCCGGTTGCAGCGGTCACTGACGGCGTTGGCGCGGTAGACACCGACGACCAGGTCCATGGAGCCGCCCGGGAAGAGGACGTCCATGTGGCTCTCGGCACCGGTGACCACGCGGGGGAAGGCCTCCAGGCACCGCTCCAGCAGGGTCGCCACGGACCTGATGCCGGGGTGCCGGGCGATGAGCGCGGCGGTGGCCGCCGCCGGATCGGCGTTGGTCTCCAGCACCTCGGGGGACACGACGCGCGCGGTGCTCACCCACTCCCCCGCACCGGTGCGCCGCAGATGACCGGAGCCGTGCAGGATGTCGACGACACAGGCCAGCAGCCGGTGGTACTGCGGCGCGACGCCCAGCCGCTCGCGCAGCCCGTCCTCCGTGTACCGCTCGCCCTCGCCGAGCAGCACGCCCATCCGGCGCAGCGCGCCGACCAGCAGCAGTCGGGCCAGGTTTTCCGCCGCCCGGGAGGCCCGCTGGTGCTCTTCCATGGCGGCCCGCTCGTCCGGCGAGAGCGGGACGGCGCGGTCCAGGTCACCGAGGTGTCCGGCGAGTTCGCGGCGACGCGGCCGGCTCTCGGCACCCGCTTCGACGCCCATCGCCGACAGCAGGCGGTCCGAGGCGCGTACGGCGACGATCTGGTCGCAGGACTGGGCCAGGGACCGTTCCAGGGCCGCCATGCCCTCGGCGGCGCCGATGGGAAGGGCCCCGGACGCGGCCACCGTTCGCAGCATCTCCTCCCGCTCGGCGATGCCCGCGGCGTGCCAGAAGCCCCAGTTGACGACCTTGACCGGGAACCGGGCCCCGCGCGCCAGGCCCAGGGCCGTCGCGTCGGCGAGGCAGCAGGCGGCGGCGTAGCCGCCCTGCCCGGCGGCGCCGAGGAAGCCGGCGCCGGACGAGTAGTGCACGAGGAAGTCGAGGTCCTCCTCACACACGGCCTCCCACGTGCCCAGCAGCGTGGCCTCCTTGGCGTCGAGGCAGGCGTGCAGATCGGCCTCCGCCAGGTCGGCCAGGGGCGCCGTGCGGAAGTCCATCACCGAGTGGAACACGCCGTGCAGGGCGCCGAAGCGTTCCTTGGCCCGCTCGACGGCGGCCCGCACCTGACGGGGGTCGGCGGCGTCGGCCCGCACGTACTCGACCTGTCCGCCGGCCTCCTCGATGCGTGCCAGAACAGCGCGTCGCCGCTCGTCCGGCGTGGCCCGGCCGACGAGCAGCAGGCGGGCGCCGTAGTGGGTGGCCAGGTGCAGGGCGGTGTCGGAGCCGAGGACGCCCAGGCCACCGACGATCGCGTAGACGCCGCCCCGGCGGAGCACGGGACGCGCGGGCCGCGGGAGCCGCAGCGGTTCGAGCCTGCGGACGTATCGCACGCCGTGCCGGACGAGGACGGGGTGCACCTGGGCGGGCATCGGCTCGGCCACCACCCGGTCGGCCTCCCGCTCGGGGTCGTCACCGGCCACGTCGACGAGCGCGGTGCGCACCGAGGGTTCTTCCTTCTCCAGCGCCGAGCACAGTCCGAGCAGGGCGGCGGCCCACGGCTGGGCGGTGTCCTGCTCGCGCAGGGCGTAGGCCCGTGCGGTGACGACCTTCAGGCGGACCTCGGGGCCGCGCCGCGCGAGGACGGCACGGACCAGACGCAGCAGCGCGAGCACCCCCGGTGCGCGGCCGGCCGCGGGGTCGCGCACCGGGTCCGGGGCACCCGGGAATCCCGCGAGGAAGTAGACGGTGTCGGGGGCGGGCCGGCCGGCTTGCCCGGCGTCGAGCGCCTCGGCCGGCAGGCCGTCGTCGGTGACCGTGAGCCGGTCGACCCGGGCACGCGGGTGCCGGGCGGCGATCGCGTCGGACAACGGGGCGGCCGCGGCGGGTCCGACGATCAGCACCCGCTCGGCGCGCGGGCCGGTGCCGTCCGGCGCGGCCTCCCGCACGGTCCAGCGCGGCCGGTAGGTGAACTGCGGCGCGGTGTCGCGTTGTTCGCGCACGGCCAGGCCGGAGACGGTCAGGCACACCCGGCCCTCGTCGTCGAGCAGGGCGACGTCGTACCGGTTGGGGCCGACGGGCGTGATGTGGGTCCAGCCGGTCGCCGGTACCGCCCGGTGGGCGTGGACCCGGTCCGCGGCGTAGGGCAGCAGCGGAGGGTCGTCGGTGCCCCGGGTGTCGAAGTGCAGGGCCGCGACGGCGTGCAGGGCCGCGTCGAGGACGCCCGGGTGCAGGGCGTGGTGTCCGGCGTCCGCGTGCCGGGCGGCGGGCAGCGCGAGCCGGGCCAGCACCTGTTCGCCGTCGGTCCACAGCTCGCTCACGAGCCGGAAGTAGGGCCCGTAGCGCACGTTCAGGCGCTCCATGCCGGTGTAGAAGCCGTCGGCGTCCAGGTGCCGGGGGCAGGCCGCCCGGACGCGGGCCAGGTCCCGGGCACCGGGCACCGGGCGGGGCTCCGCCGGCCCGGCGCCGGCCGCGGAGGTGAGGCGTCCCCGGGCGTGGACCGCGGTGGCCCCGAGCACCTCGAAGGCGGTGCCCCGGTCACCGGGGCGGGAGACGACGCGCAGTTCCACCTGCTCGTCGCCGACGACGACCGGGGCCAGCCAGTAGACGTCGTCGACGACCCGGTCACCGGTGCGCGCGCCCAGGGCGTCGAGCACCAGGTCGAGGTAGCCGGTGCCGGGCAGAATGGTCGCGCCGCTGACCGTGTGGTCCGCGACCACGGCGTCCTGCGGACGGAGGGTGATCCTCACCTCGTGCTCCGCGGCACCGTCGGTACCGGACCCGGCGGGCGGTGCGGCCTGGGCGGCGGCGGGCCCGGCCTGCCGGACGGGCAGCCAGTGCCGCTCGCGGGCGAAGGGGTACGTGGGCAGGGAGACCTTGCGGGGCGTGCCGCCCGCCGTGACCGTGCGCAGCAGCGGCCAGTCCAGGTCGACCCCGCTCACCCACAGGGACGCCAGCCGGTCCCACTGGCCGGCCGCGCCCAGCGCGGCCACGAAGTCGCGGGCCCCGGCACCGTCGGTGAACAGGTCCCCGAGCAGCCGTCCGTGCTGCCGGGCGCTGCCGCGCAGGAGCCCGGGAGCCTCCTCACCGCGGGAGTACGCGGCCAGTGCCGCGGCGGCCGGGGCGCGGTCGTCGGCGAGGAGGGCCAGCCGTTCGGTCATCGCCTCCCGCCCGGTCTGCAGAGTGTGGGCGATCTCGGCGAGCGTGCCGGGGGCCGCGGGGTCGGTCAGGTGCGCGGCGAGGTCCGCCGCGTACGCGCGCAGCCGCTCCTCGTCCCGGGCCGACAGCACGATCACCTCGCGCGCACCGCCCCGCGCGCCGCCGTCCTCGGGGGGTGCCACGAACTCCTCCAGGATCACGTGCGCGTTGGTGCCGCCCGCGCCGAAGGAGCTGACCGCGGCGCGGCGCGGGCGGCCCTCCTCGCGGGGCCAGGGCGCCGCCTCGCGCTGCACCCGGAACGGCGAGTTCTCGAAGTCGATGACGGGGTTGGGTTCGTCGGCGTGCAGGGACGGCACCAGCCGGCCGTGCTTGAGCTGCAGCACGGCCTTGGTGAGTCCGGCGACGCCGGCGGCCCCCTCCAGGTGGCCGATGGCGGACTTGACCGAACCGAGGGCGCAGAAGCCCCGGTCCTCCGTGTGGGCGGCGAAGGCCTGCGTCAGCGCCGTGTGCTCGATGGGATCGCCGAGCGCGGTGCCCGTGCCGTGCGCCTCGACGCAGGAGATGGTGCGGGCGTCGACGCCGGCGCGGTCCAGGGCCTGGTTCACCAGGGCGCGCTGCGCGTTGGGGTTGGGCACGGTGAAGCCGTTGGTGCGACCGCCGTGGTTGACGGCGGTGGCCCGGATGACGGCGTGGACCTGGTCGCCGTCGGCCAGGGCGCGCGACAGCGGCTTGAGGACCACCGCGCCCACTCCTTCCCCGGGGACGTACCCGGTGCCGCCGGCGCCGAAGGAGCGGCAGCGGCCGTCGGCGGCGAGCATCTTCTTCCGGCTGAGGTGCACGTACCGCAGCGGGTGGGCGGAGACGTTCACCCCTCCCGCGATGGCATAGGCGCACTCGCCCCGCCGCAGGCTCTCGCAGGCCTGGTGCAAGGCGACGAGGGACGCCGAGCAGGCGGTGTCCACCACGACACTGGGGCCGCGGAAGTCGCCGAAGTAGGAGACCTGGTTGGCGATGGAGGCCCGGTTGGCCATAGCGACGACGTGGTTGCCCTTGAAGGACTCCTCGGCACCCAGGACGGCGTAGTCGTCCCACATGACGCCGACGTACACGCCGACGTCGCGGCCCTCGTCGCCGTAACGGGGCCGGGGCAGGTCGCCGAGCCGGTAGCCGGCGTCCTCCAGCGCGGCCCAGGCGGTCTCCAGGAACAGCCTCTCCTGCGGGTCCATCGACTTGGCCTGCATCGGGGAGATGGCGAAGAACAGCGAGTCGAAGGCGTCGACGTCGTCGAGGAAGCCGCCCCACCTGCCGTACGTCCGGCCGGGCCGGTCCGGGTCGGGATCGTAGTGCGCACCGACGTCCCAGCGCCCGGCGGGCACCTCGGTGACGCAGTCCCGGCCACGGACCAGGTTGTCCCAGAACTCCGTCAGGTTGCGGGCCTTGGGGTAGCGGCCGCTCATGCCGATGATCGCGATCGGTTCGTCGGCTCCGGCCGGGGTCTCCCGCGCCGCCGCCACCGGGGCGGGGGCGGGCCGGACGGCGGGCGACCGCGGGGGGTCGGCGACCGCATCGGGCGCGGGCTCGGCGCCGAAGAGCCGTACGACGTCGGCGGCGTGCTCGCCCGCCAGGTGGCCGGCAAGGGCCTCGACGGTCCGGTACTCGAAGAGCAGGGTGCCGCGCAGACCCGGGAAGTCGGCGCTGAGCAGCGAGTTGGCCTCCATGATCATCACGGAGTCGATGCCGTACGCGTCGAGCTGGGCGGTGGCGTCGATCCGGTCGGCGGGCAGCTTCAGCACCCGGGACAGGACCTGCCGCAGGTGAGCGACGAGCCGCGGCAGGTGGCGCCGGGCGGGGTCGCCGGCCGGGGTGGTGGGTGCCGGGCGGGCCGGGGCCTCGCTCAGCGGGGCGGCCGGCGCGGTGCCCGCCGGGCCGCTCGGAGCCTCGGCCGGCGGGGCGCTCGGAGCGTTGCCCTGCGGGGTGCTCGGAGCGGCGCCGCGTGGAGCGCTCGGTGCGGCGCCCTGGGGTGTGCTCGGTGCGCCGCCCAGGGTCCGCCGGACGCGGTCCGGGTCACCGGCGACCGGCGCGAGCACGGGAGCGTCGTACGACCAGCTCAGGTCGAGGGCGTCCAGAGCCTCCTCGGGGGTGAGTTCCCTCATCCCGGTGGCGTCGCGGTAGCGGGCGCGCTCGCTTGCGGAGACGGCCGTGTCCACGCCGCCCGCGGCCCACAGCGGCCAGGCGAGCGACAGGCTGCGGCCGGGGCGTGCGCCGCCGTCCCGGCCTGCGGCCCGCGCCGCCGTCGCGGCGTCGAGGAACCGGTTCGCCGCCGCGTAGCTGCCTGCCCCGAAGTCGCCGCACCACGAGGAAACCGACGAGAACGCGACGAAGAAGTCGAGCTCGTCGCCCCGGGTGAGGACGTCCAGGTTGACCAGACCGCGTGTCTTGGCGGCCAGTGCCGCACGGAACGAGGCGTCGTCGGACCGGGTCAGCGCCGTGCGGTCGGCCACCCCCGCCAGGTGGAAGACCCCGTCGATCCGGCCGAACCGGCCGCGGGCCTCGACGAGCGCCGCCCTCACCTGGTCCGGGTCGGCCACGTCGGCGCGCACCGCGAGCACTTCCGCGCCCAGCTCCTCCAGCCCGCGCCGGGCCGGGCCGGACAGCCCGGACCGGCCGAGGAGCACCAACCGGGCCCGGTACCGCTCCGCGAGCCGACGGGCCAGATGGCCGGCGACACCACCGTTGCCGCCGGAGACCACGTACACGCCGCGCTCGGTCAGCGGCGGCGCCACCGGGGCGGGAACGGGAGCCGGTTCGGCGGTCCGCACGGTACGGCGGCCCGCCGTGTGGCGGACCTCGTCACCGCGACGGGACGCCGCCGCGGCCAGCTCCGCGGCCACCCGCGGCAGGCTCTCACCCGTCTCGCCGGGGGCGAAGCGCAGGGTGAACACTTCGGCGCGCGGAGCGCACGGAGCCGTGGACCGGGCCAGGCCGGCCACCGCCTCGTGCTCGGGGACCCCGGCCGACGAGGTGCCTTCGTGCACGTAGGCGACACGTACGGGGCGGCCGTCGGCGGCCCGCAGCAGATGGGCGACGGACAGCAGGCCGCGGGCGAGGACGGCGTCGCGGTCGCGGTGCGCGGCGGCCAGGTCGTCGACGGCCGGTCCGGCCTGCCGTGGCGCCTCGGTGGCCCACAGGTGGGCGACGTCCAGCCGTGCCGTGCCGGGTGTGCGGACGGCGTCCAGGAGCCGGACGTAATGCGTGCCGTCCTCGGGGTCGAGGGTGTATCCCGCCTGACCACGGTCCGCGAACTCCCGGCCCGGGAGCACCTCGGCCACCCGCCGCCAGTCACCGGACGCCGCCAGCCGGTCCGCGTCGCCCGGGCGCGCGGCGAACACCAGCAGCACGGCGTCGTCGGTCCGCCCCGCGGGCGGCACCGGCGCCTCGCGCCAGACCGGGGTCCAGAAGCGGACCTCCTCGCCGGCCGGCCCGTCGGCGGTCCCGTGCCACGCCCCCGGGGCGGGCGGCTCGGTGCGGGACACGTCGGGGACCGGGGCGGACACGCGGGCGGTGCCACCGCCCGGGGCCGCCGCGGCCCGGGTGCCGTCCGCCGGCCGCCCGAAGAGCCGGCCCTCCAGTCCCTCCACGCGGACGAGTTCGCGGCCCGAGGCGTCCAGCACCCGTACGCGGTAACGCCACTGCTCCCGGCCCTCTCCGCCGCCGGTCCGTTCCGCGTGGGCGTAGCAGGGGCCCTGGAGGGCCTCGTGGATCCGCACCTCGCGGGCGCTGAAGGGCACGGCGAGGTCCGCCGCCGCGGGCGCGGTGGCCCGGTCGATCCAGTGGCAGGTGCGCAACGCCCCGTCGAGCAGGGCCGGTTCGAGTTCGCAGCCGTGGCCCGCGCCGACCGGGAGTTCCAGCAGGGCCAGGGCCTCCTGACGGCCGCTCCACACCTCCCGCATGACGCGGAAGCCCGGGCCGTAGGCGAAGTCCGCCTCCGCGTAGTGACGGTAGACCTCCTCGCCGGGGCGGGCGAGGGCGCAGCGGGCGCGGACGGCCGCCAGGTCGGCGGTCTCCACCCCGTTCCCGGCGGGTGCGCCGTCGTAGCGCACCCGGCCGCGCAGGTGCACGGTGCGGCTGGTCTCCGGACCCGTGTACACCTCGAACGCGACGTGGTCGCCGTCCGCGGTCAGAGTGGTGCGCACGTCCGCGGGCGCGTCGTCGACCGTCACGGGGAGGCCCCAGGTCACGTCGGTGATCGCCTGCGGCGGCCGGGTGCCGGCGCGTTCGGCCGCGGCCCGGACCAGCTCCAGCGTGGTCGCCGCGGCCAGGAGCGGCCGGCCGGAGACCACGTGGTCGCGCAGCAGTGGGTCGTCGGCCGTGAACCGCTTGCGGAAGCGCACCCCGTCGAGGGTGGATTCGTTCTCGTCGAGCAGCGGGTGGAGCGGTGCGGGGCGGCCGGCGGGAGGCACGGCGGGTGCGTCGATCCAGTGACGCTCCCGGGCGAAGGGGTAACAGGGCAGCGGCACCCGGCGCCCGCGGGGCGCGTTGTGCGCCGTCGCGTCAAGGGTGCCCGCGACCCAAGCGCGGGCGGCCCGGGCCGGGTCGGCGGGGGCGGGCTCCGGCTCCGGCTCCAGCTCCGGCTCCGGCTCCGGCTCCGGCTCCGGCACGGTCTCCTGTGCGCGGCCGGCCAGCAGCCCTTCGGGCCGGCCGCCCTCGGCGAACTCGCGCAGCAGCCGGGCGAGTTCCGCACCGTCGCGGGTGACCACGGCCAGCCGTTCGGTCATCTGTTCACGACCGGTCCACAGGGTGTGCGCGACGTCCGCGAGGGCCACGCTCTCCCGGTCGAGGAACCGCGACAGCCGCCCGGCGTACGCGCGCAGCCGCTCGGTGTCGCGCGCGGACAGCACGAACACCTCCGCCTCGGGCAGCAACTGGGCCGCCGCGGGCCGGCCGGGGCCGGCCGGGGCCGGTCCGGGCTCCTGGAGGACCAGGTGCGCGTTGGACCCTCCGGCGCCGAACGAACTGAGCCCGGCACGGCGGGGCACCTCGACGCCGTCGATGACCGGCCGGGCCCAGTCGGCGGCCTCCCGGCACACCGTGAACGGCGTGGCCGGGAAGTCGATGTGGGGGTTCGGGTCCTCGGCGTGCAGAGTGGGGGCGATCCGGCCGTGCCGGAACTGGAGGAGGACCTTGGTGAGGCCCGCGATGCCCGCGGCCGACTCCAGGTGCCCGATCGAGGACTTCACCGAGCCGATGGAGCAGAACCCGGTGTCGGCGGTGTGGTCCCGGTACGCCTTGGTCAGCCCGGTGATCTCGATGGGGTCCCCGAGCGCGGTGCCGGTGCCGTGCGCCTCGACGTAGGAGATGGTCCGGGCGTCCGTGCCGGCCGTCCGGAGGGTCTGCGCGACCAGCTCGGCCTGCGCTCTCGGGTTGGGCACGGTCAGCCCGTTGCCGCTGGGCCGGCCGCCGTGGTTGACGCTCTCGGCGAGGATCACGCCGTGAATGTGGTCACCGTCCTCCAGCGCCCTGCGGTACGGCTTGAGCAGGACGGCGCCGACGCCCTCGCCCGGCACGTAGCCGGTGCCGCCCGCGCCGAACGCCCGGCAGCGGCCGTCCTCGGAGAGGAAGCGGCTCTGGCCGAGCAGCACGTACTTGTACGGGTGCACGGAGACGTTGACGCCCCCCGCGACGGCCAGTTCGCTCTCCCCGGACCGCAGGCTGCGGCACGCCAGGTGGATGGCGGTCAGCGACGAGGAGCACATGGTGTCGACCGCCATGCTCGGGCCGTTGAGGTCCAGGGCGTAGGAAACCCGGTTGGCGATCAGCGAGTACGACGACTCGGTCACCGGGCGGCCACCGTGCAGGGCGTCCAGGGCCCCGTGGAACTGGTAATCGCCGTACATCACGCCGACGAACACGCCGACCTTGCGGCGGCGCAGCGCGGAGGCGCGGTAGCCGGCGTCCTCCAGGGCGTGCCACGACGTCTCCAGGAACAGCCGGGCCTGCGGGTCCATCAGCTCCGCCTCGCGCGGCGAGATGGAGAAGAAGAGCGGGTCGAAGCGGTCGACGTCGTCGAGGAAACCGCCCCATCGCCCGTACGTCCGCCCCGGGCGGCCGGGCTCGGGGTGGTGGACGGCGGAGTGGTCCCAGCGGTCGGCGGGCACCTCGGTGACACAGTCGCGCCCCTCGGCCAGGTTGTGCCAGAAGGCGTCCAGGTCCTCGGCCATGGGGTAGCGTCCGCTGACCCCGATGACGGCGATCGCGTCCTCGGGGACGCCGTCGTCGGCCGGTGCGCTCGCGGTGACCGCGGCGGGGACCGGTGCGCTCGCGGCGATCGCGGCGGGGGCGGCTCCGGCCGGGGCGGGGCGGGGCTCCGG
>NZ_JOGV01000015.1:0-125318 GCF_000721365.1 Streptomyces sp. NRRL F-5650
GGGCGGGTCGCGATGGGGCGGGAGGACGCGCCGGTGGGGGGAATCGCCACGGTGCGGGGGGAGTTGATGGTGCGGGGGTCCTCCGGACGGCCGCGGGGGTGAAACGGACCGTTGGTGACGCGGTGGGCCCGCGTCGGTGTGGGCCGCCCTGGGGGCTGCGCCCCCAGACCCCCCTTTCGGCCTGAACGGCCTCGTCCTCAAACGCCGGACGGGCTGAGAGTAGCGGCCCGCGTCCATCGGCGACCGGGCTGAGGGTGGCGGCTCGTGTCAGCAGTCGGTGCGGGCCGGCCCTCGGGGCTGCGCCCCCAAACCCCCTTTCGGCCTGAACGGCCTCGTCCTCAAACGCCGGACGGGCTGAGAGTGGCGGCCCGTGTCGACGGGCGACCGGGCTGAGGGTGGCGGCCCGTGTCCCCGGGCGACCGGGGTGGATTCGCGGCACGCGTCGACAGGTGAACGCGGTCATCGCGGGTACGCTCCGTGGGCATGAAGCTGGCGTTCTCCACTCTCGGTGTTCCCGGAATGCCCCTGGCCGACGTGCTGGGGCTCGCGACCGCGCACGGCTACCACGGGGTCGAACTGCGCGCCCACCCGGAGGAACCGGTCCACCCGGGCCTGGGCCCCGACGAACGGGCCGCCGTGGCCGCCCGGTTCAAGGCGGCCGGGGTCGAGCCGCTGGGGGTCGCGGGGTACGCGCGGGTCGCCGCGCCCGGGGACGACGACGCCGTACTCGCCGAGATCCGGGGGCTGCTCGACCTCGCCCGCGACCTGGGCGCCCCGTACATCCGCGTCTTCCCCGGCGGCGGCAGCGAGCAGAGTCCCGAAGAGGCCGACGCGACGGCCGCGCGGCGGCTGGGCACGGCCGCCGAGTACGCCGCCGGAGTCGGCGTGCGCATCCTGCTGGAGACCCACGACTCGCACCGCACGGGCGCCGACGCGATGCGCGTCCTCGGGCTGGTCGGACACCGGCAGGCGGGCGCCCTGTGGGACGTGATGCACACCTGGCTGGGCGGGGAGCAGCCCTTCGAGTCGTACGCGGCGCTCGCCCCGCACCTGGGCTACGTCCAGGTCAAGGACATCGCCTCCGCCGAGGACACCACGCCGCTGGCGCTGGGCGCCGGGGTGCTGCCGCTGACCGAGGTGGTCGACGTGCTGTCCCGGCACGGGTGGGACGGCTGGCTGTGCTGGGAGTACGAGAAGCGGTGGTACGAGTCGGCCGCCCCGCTGCCCGGGCTGCTCACCGAGGGCCGCGAGCACCTCGCCCGGCTGCTCACGGACGCGGCGTGAGCGGACCTTCCAGACCCGGCCTGCCCGGCGGCGCGGACGTCACCCGACGGATTCTTCGGCCGGGACGGGGGGCCGTCCAGCTTCGGGCTGCGGGCGGGCCCCGGTGATCACCTTCCGGGTCCCGTGGGGGGAGCGGGCCGCGAGCCGGTCCGGCGTGCGCACGCGGCCGGCGCGGGTGAGTGTCGTCAGCGCCACCCCGCCCACCAGCAGCGCCGCCGCGCACCAGCGCAGGGGCGTCACCGGCTCGCCGAGGAAGAGGGCCGCCGAGGACATGCCGAAGACCGGGACCAGGAGGGAGAACGGCGCGACCGTCGAGGCGGGGTGACGGCGCAGCAGCAGACCCCAGGCGCCGAAGCCGAAGACGGTCGAGACCCAGGCGACGAAGAGGATCGTGCCCGCCCCCTGCCAGTCGAGCGAGCGCAGGGCGGCGAGGTCCGCGGTGGGACCCTCGGTGAGCAGGGAGAGGGCCAGCAGGGGCAGCACGGGGACGGTGGAGACCCACACCATGAAGTTGAGCGCGTCGGGCGGGGACGCCTTGCGGGTCAGGACGTTGGACACGCCCCAGGCCGCCGCGGCGCCGACCACCATCAGGAACGCTCCCAGGGGTCCCGAGGTGCCCTCGTCGACCGCCGCCACGCCGATGCCGGCCAGCGCGACCAGCATGCCCAGGGCCTGGACGCGGGAGGGGCGTTCCCGCAGGACCGCGGCGGCGATCACCGCGGTGAACACCGCCTGGATCTGCAGCACCAGGGAGGACAGCCCGGCCGGCATGCCGGCGTCCATGCCCACGAAGACCAGGCCGAACTTGGCCACGCCGAGGACCAGTCCCACCGCCACGGTCCACTTCCAGGCCACCTTGGGAGGGCCCACCAGGAAGACGGCGGGCAGCGCGGCGGCCAGGAAGCGCAGGGCGGAGAAGAGGAGCGGCGGGAAGTGGTCGAGGCCGATCTCGACGACCGTGAAGTTGACGCCCCAGACGGCGGCGACGAGCACGGCGAGGAGGAGGTGGGAAGGTCGCATGGGTCGAGGATCGGCCCGAGGGACCGTGTAGCACCAGCGATGATTGCTGCATGGTTGGATGAAGCACCGCTAATGCTTCCCCACCCTCGTCTCGCCCCGGGAGCCCCTCGTGCTCGACCTCCAGCGACTGCGCGCCCTGCACGCCGTGTCCGTGCACGGGACCGTCGGGGCGGCCGCCGCCGCGCTCGGTTTCACCCCGTCCGCCGTGTCCCAGCAGATCGCCAAGCTGGAGCGGGAGACCAGGACGGTGCTCCTGGAGCGGGAGGGGCGCGGGGTGCGGCTCACCGACGACGCCTGGCACCTGGTCGCCACGGCGGGTGAGCTGCTGGCCATCGTGGAGCGGGCGGAGACCCGGCTGGAGGAGCGGCGCGGGGTGCCCTCGGGGCGGCTGACGATCGCCGCGTTCGCGTCGGCGGCGCGCGGACTGATGCCGTCCGTCCTGGCCGACCTGGCGGCACGCCACCCCGCGCTCGACGCACGGCTCACCGAGGTCGACCCGCACCTGTCCGTGGACCTGGTGGCCAAGGGCGCGGTCGACCTGGTGGTCGCGCACGACTGGGACATCGCCCCGCTGCCGGCCCCGGCCGGGGTGGAGCAGGCGCCGATCGGGGAGGACCTGTGCGACCTGCTGGTGCCCGAGGGACACCGCCTCGCGGAGCGGAGGGCGGTACGGCGATCGGAGCTGGGCGGGGAGCGGTGGATCTGCCAGCCGCCCGGGCGCGTGTGCCACGACTGGCTGATGCGGACGCTGCGGGGCGCCGGACACGAGCCGGACATCGTCCACCAGGCGGACGAGAACCCCACGCTCGTCGCACTGGTCGCCGCCGGTCTCGGCGTCGCGCTCATCCCCCGGCTGGGGCGCGGCCCGCTGCCCGCGGGGGTGGTGGAGGTGCCGCTCGACCCGATGCCGGTACGGCGGCTGTACGCCCTGTGGCGCACGGGCGCCGCACGCCGCCCGGCGATCGCGGAAACGGTGCGCACCCTGCGGTCCCACTGGCCGGCGGTCTCCGCCCACGACACCCCGGGCCCCCGACCCCTGGCCTCCAACTGACCCGGCGCTGCCCCCTGCCCCGGTCGGTGCCCACCGCGCGGATCGCCGACGAGTTCGGCGTCTCCCGGCCGACGGCTCGCGCCGCCGTGCAGTTGCTCGTCGACCGCACCCTGGTCCGGACCGTCCGGGACAAGGGCTCGCACGTGGTTGACGAGCCGCCCCGAGCATGACTCCGAGTGGGCTGCGGACTACGCGGGCCAGGTCCTGGCGGTGTTGGAGGAGGGGAAGCCGGGCACGGTGCGGAAGCTTGGCCGTCGGCTGCGTGTGGCCTGACGGCCAGTCCGTGACGACGCGACTACTCTCTGTCCCCCAAGCCTCTTCTCTCTGGGGGAGAGGTTCATCGCCGAGCGGCAAGGAGTCTCATGCCTTCTTCTCCCGACAAGTTCAAACCGGTCACCGATGCATCGTTCCAGGGCGATGTCCTGGATGCTCCGGGCCCTGTCCTCGTGGACTTCTGGGCGCCGTGGTGCGGTCCCTGCAGAGTCCTTGCCCCGACGTTGGATGCTCTTGCCGCGGACTACGACGGGAAGGTGGCCATGGTGAAGATGAACGTCGATGAGAACCCGGCGACCGTGGCCAGGTACGGCGTGCGCAGTATCCCCACCCTCCAGCTCTTCAAGGGCGGCCAGACGGTAGACGTCGTGGTCGGAGGTGCCCCCAGATCTCACCTCACGGCCATGCTCGAGAAGCACGTCTGATCGAAGGCGTAGGCGTGGACCGCCGAATGCGTCCCGACTACCCCAGAACTGCCCCGGGACCGGCGTACGTTGCACAGGGGGCCGAAGGACTACCCCGGGGCGGTCACCTTCGCCCCGGCGCCCCGGCGCCCCGGCGCCCCGGTGTCTCCAGCCCCTCGCCTCCGGCCGCCCCTCGTGCGACTCCTGTGCGGTCCCTTGACTGGCAGAAACTTCCCGGATATTGGTGACCCCTTGGCAGTTTCCTTCACCAGCCCTCCGGAAGGAGCGCACGTGCACCACAGCAGCACGGCCGGCACGGGAAGCACCGCACAGCCCTCCAGACGCACCGTCCTCACCGCCACCGCGGTCGTCACCGCGGCCCTCGCGGCCGGGGGCGGCACGGCGTACGCCGACGCCCGCAGGCCCGACGACGACAAGCTCCGCGCCCTCATCTCCCGCATGACGCTGGAGGAGAAGGTCGGCCAGCTCTTCGTCATGCGGGTCTACGGCCACTCCGCCACCGACCCGGACCAGGCGGACATCGACGCCAACCTCAAGGAGATCGGCGTCCGCACCGCGGCCGAGCTGATCGCCAAGTACCGGGTCGGCGGCATCATCTACTTCGCCTGGGCGCACAACACCCGCGACCCGCACCAGATCGCCGACCTGTCCAACGGCATCCAGAAGGCGTCCCTGGAGCAGCCGCGCGGTCTGCCCGTGCTGATCTCCACGGACCAGGAGCACGGCATAGTGGCCCGCGTGGGCGCCCCCGCCACCCTCTTCCCCGGCGCGATGGCCGTCGGGGCGGGCGGGTCGCACTCCGACGCCCGTGCCCTCGGCAGGATCGCGGGCGCCGAGCTGCACGCCCTGGGCATCCGCCAGGACTACTCCCCCGTGGCCGACGTGAACGTCAACCCGGCCAACCCCGTCATCGGCGTACGGTCCTTCGGTGCCGACCCGGACGCGGTGGCGGGGCTGGTGGCCGCCGAGGTGACGGGGTACCAGGGCTCCGGCGTCGCCGCGTGCGCCAAGCACTTCCCCGGACACGGCGACACCGCCACCGACAGCCACACCGGTTTCCCGGTCATCACGCACAGCCGTGAGCAGTGGGAGAAGCTGGACGCCCCGCCCTTCCGCGCGGCGATCGAGGCCGGCATCGACGCGATCATGACCGCCCACCTGATGGTCCCCGCGCTCGACGACTCCGGCGACCCCGCCACCCTCTCCCGCCCCATCCTCACCGGCATCCTCCGCGAGGAGCTGGGCTACGACGGGGTCGTGGTGACCGACTCGCTCGGCATGGAGGGCGTGCGCACGAAACGGCGACGCGCGGGTGCCGGTGCTGGCGCTGCGGGCGGGCGTCGACCAGTTGCTCAACCCGCCGGACCTGCCGCTCGCCTGGAACGCCGTGCTGACGGCCGTGAAGGACGGCGAACTCACCGAGGCGCGGCTGGACGAATCGATCCTGCGCGTGCTGCGCCTGAAGGCCAAGCTGGGCCTGTTCCGGGACGCGTACACCAGCCGCCGGGACGTCGACCGGACCGTCGGCACCCGGGGCCACCTGGCCGCGGCCGACCGCATCGCCGAGCGGACCACCACCCTGCTGGTCAACGAGGGGCGGCTGCTGCCGCTGTCGCGCCGGACCCACCGCAAGCTGCTGGTGGTGGGCGCCGATCCGGCCTCGCCGTCCGGCACGACCGGGCCGCCCACCCAGGTCCTCGCGGACGCGCTCGCGGAGCTGGGCTTCACGGCCACCGCCCTGTCCACCGGCACCGCCCCCTCCGCCGCCGTGACCGACCGCGCCGTCGCCGCGGCGGGGGACGCCGACGCGGTGGTCGTCGCCACCTACAACGTGACCGCGGGCAGCAGCCAGCGCACGCTGGTCACGCGGCTGCTGGAGACGGGGAAGCCGGTCGTCGCGGTCGCCGTGCGCAACCCGTACGACGTCGCGCACCTCCCCGGCGTCCCCGCCGTCCTGGCCGCCTACTCCTGGACCGACGTGGAGGTGCGGGCGGCGGCCCGCGTGATCGCCGGGCGGGTGCGGCCGCGCGGGAAGCTGCCGGTGCCGGTGGTGCGCGCGGACGACCCGGACACGGTGCTCCTCCCGCTCGGGCACGGGCTCACCTACCGGTCGTAGCGCGGCCCGCGGCACGCGCCGGGGGCGCTCCCGTCCCCCGTGCGCGGCGCCTCCCGCGCGTCTGGCGTGCGCCCGCCCCGGCGGGTCACGCTGGGCCGGGGAGCGCAGGGGGGGCGGCGATGCGTGTGCGAAGGGCCGGCGGGGTGCCGTGCGCGGTCTCGGTGGCGCTGGCGGGCGCGGTGCTGGCGGGCTGTCGTGGACTGCCGGGGCCGGGGCACGGGGGAACGGACACCGCCGGGGTCCGACCGTCCGGATACGGGGCGGTGTTCCTGGCGGCCGGTGAGTGCAGTTCGTCCGGTCCGGCCGGGGTGGGCGAGGTGCCGTGCGGGAGCGAACGGGCGGTGGCCCGGGTGGTGGCGCGGGAGGACGGCCGGGCGAGCGACGGACCCCCGTGCCCCGGCACCACCGACTTCGTCCTGCACCTCAGCGAGCACCGGCCGTCCGCCGACGAGGACGGCGACGGGATCGTGCCCCGGGGCTACGCCTGCATGCGCCGGCTGCGGCCCCCGCACCCCGGCGATCCGGGCGCCGGGGGCGGCCCGCGCACCGTCGTCGGCGACTGCGTCCGCGACGTCGGCGGCGGCAGGGTCCGCGAGGTGGCCTGCGCCGCCCCGGGCGGGCGCGGGCGCGGGTTCCAGGTGGTCGAGGCGGTCGCCGTCCGCGCGGACTGCCCCGCCTCGACCGTGCTCTACGTCCGGCTCGGCGGGGACCGCCCGGTGGGCTGTGCCCGGCCCCGGTGAGCGGCCGGGCACAGACCGCCGTGCTACGGGCGCAGCGCCGGCTCGCGTTCGATGTCCCGCTTGTCCAGCCTGGCGTCGAACGCCGCCAGCGGCTCGGCCGCCGACGGGTTCTCCCGGACCTCGGCAGAGGCGACGCCCGCCCACTCCAGGATGCGGGCGGTGGCGAACGCCTTCTGGTCGGGCACCAGGCCGGCCACGTTCGCCCCGTGGTTCATGCCGGGCGCGGTCATGACGTAGGAGTCGCGCGCGCCGTGGCCGAGCCGGAAGGGCTCGGCGCCCCACGGGTCGTTCTCGCCGTAGACGAACAGCATCTGGCGGGCGTTGTACCGCACCCACGTGTCGACGTCCCGCATCGCCGACGGCTCGAACTTCATCGGGATCGAGCGGGGCACGAAGTTGCGCGGCGGCTGGTAGCCGTAGCGGACGTACTTCTTCTCGATGTGCGGGAAGTGGATGGTGGGCGCGCCCAACTGGGTGCCCGCCTGGTAGTAGTACGGCGTGTACGTCTCCAGGCCCTGGTCGGTGTAGGCGGAGAAGCCGGAGATGGTGTCGACGGAGTCCCAGATCGCCTCGTCGGTGGCGTTCTCGGCGTCGGCCGGGATGCCGTCGCAGTCGGCGAGGGTGCTGTACTGCCAGAAGCCCCACACGTAGTCGAGGACGACGGCCTCGTAGGCGCGGTCGAGGCTGCCGATGGTGGAGAAGGTGTAGCCGTTCTCGGCCGCGTACGCCGCGTACTTCTTCTCCAGCGGCGCCCGGCGCACCAGTGCCTCGCGCTGCACGCCGTTCAGCTTGTCGCGGCACTCCTTGGTGCCGACGCGGGCGAAGAAGCGGTCGTAGGCCGAATCCTCCTTGTTCACCACGTCGTTGGGGGCGACGTAGGCGACGACGCCGTCCATGTCGCGCGGGTAGAAGCGCTCGTAGTAGGTGGCGGTCATGCCGCCCTTGGAGCCGCCGGTGGAGATCCAGTTCTTCGGGTAGACGGGCTTGAGGGCCTCGAAGATGCGGTGCTGGTCGCCGGCGGCCTGCCAGATGTCCAGCTTGGACCAGTCGGCCGGGGCGGGCCGGGACGGTGTGAAGTAGCGGTACTCCATGGAGACCTGGTTGCCGTCCACGATCTGGGTCGGCTCGCGCCGGCCGGGGTTCGTGGAGACGTTGTAGCCGCCGGTGTAGAAGACCGTCGGGCGGTTCACGTCCTTGTGCAGCACGGTGATCCGCTGCTGGAACGTGCCCTTGGACGGGTGCCGGTGGTCCACCGGCTGGGTGTAGTTGAGGACGAAGAAGCGGTAACCGGTGTACGGCTTCTCCTCGATCAGGCTCATGCCCGGTATGGACAGCAGCCGGTCCTTGATGTCGACGGCCTTCGGCTCGGCGGCGGTGGCCGCGCCCGCCGTGCTGACGGTGCCGATGAGCACCACGAGCGCCAGCAGCCATCTGAGCGCCTTGCGCATGCACCCTCCCTCTGAAACGGATGTCCGCCGGAAGCTATCGGAGCAACTCCCGCGAACACCAGGGTCAGCAGAGGATCCACCCGGAACTGACGGAGCTCTTGGCCACCTTGCCGGTCACCCACACGCAGCGGTTCCCGGCGTGGACGGTCACCGGACCGGCGTGCTGCGCGAACCGGCCCGAGTCCACGACCGCCCGGCCGCCCCGGGCCCGTACGCCGACGGACATCTCCCGCTTGATGCCGGGCTTCTTGGGGACGGTGAGGGCGCACACGTAGCCGCCGCGCTTGTGGACGAGGACGGACCCGGTGGCGAAGTGCAGGGTGCGCACCGTCCGGCCGCCGCACCCCGCGGCGGCGGCCCCGGCGTCCTGCGGCAGCCCGACGGCGAGCAGCGCGGCCGCGCTCAGCACGGCCGTGCCGAGCGCCAGCCGACGGCGGGTTGCGGCACCGGCCCGGCCCACTGCGGTCCCCTTCCGTCGGGCGAACACTGTCGACGTACGGATGCGCGTACGAATGCGCGTACGGACGCATGCACGCATGTACGGACGCAGGGCGCCTGTCGCACGGTTGCGCGCACGCGGCGGCGCCTCAGCGCGTCGCCCCGACCGGCTCCTCCGGTTCCGGGGCGCCGACGAAGGTCCGCCACAACCGCGCGTACCGCCCGTCCAGGGCCAGCAGTTCGTCGTGGGTGCCGTCCTCGGCGACCCGCCCGCCGTCCATGACGACGACCCGGTCGGCGCGGGCGGCCGTGGTGAGCCGGTGGGCGACGACGAGCGTGGTGCGGCGGCCCGCGACGCGGTCGGTGGCCTGGTTGACCTGCGCCTCGGTGGCCAGGTCCAGGGCCGCCGTGGCCTCGTCGAGCAGCAGCACGTCGGGGTCGACCAGCTCGGCGCGGGCCAGCGCGATCAACTGCCGCTGCCCGGCGGAGAGGTTGCGGCCCCGCTCGGCGACCTCGTGGAGGTAGCCGCCCCGGAGCGTGGCGATCATCTCGTGGGCACCGACCGCCCGTGCCGCCGCCTCCACCTGGGCGTCGGTGGCGTCGGGACGGCCGTAGGCGATGGCGTCCCGGACGGTGCCCGGGAAGAGGTACGCCTCCTGCGGGACGACGCCCAGCCGGTGCCGGTAGGAGGTGAGGTCGAGGCTGCGCAGGTCCCGCCCGTCGACGGTGACCCGGCCGCCGGTCGGGTCGTAGAACCGGGCCACCAGCTTCACCAGCGTCGACTTCCCGGCGCCGGTCTCGCCGACGAAGGCGACGGTCTGCCCGGCCGGGATGCGCAGGTCGATGCCGGTGAGGGCCTCTTCGTCGTCGCCGTACTTGAAGTGCACGTCCTCGAAGGCGATCTCGCCGCGCAGCGAGGCGACCTCGGAGGGCTGCTCGGCGGCGCGGGTGGAGGTCGGCTCGCGCAGCAGTTCCTGGATGCGGCCCAGCGAGACGGACGCCTGCTGGTAGCCGTCGAAGACCTGGGAGAGCTGCTGGACGGGCGCGAAGAACAGGTCGATGTAGAGCAGGTACGCCACCAGCGCGCCGGTCGTCAGCGTCGCGTCGTCGATCCGCGCGCCGCCCACGACCAGCACCGCCGCCGCGGCCACCGACGACAGCAGTTGCACGAAGGGGAAGTAGACCGAGATCAGCCACTGTCCGCGGATGCGGGCCTGCCGGTAGCTGTCGCTGCGCTCGGCGAAGCGCCGCCCGCCGTCCCGTTCGCGCCGGAAGGCCTGCACGATCCTGAGGCCCGCCACCGACTCCTGGAGGTCGGCGTTGACCGCGGACACCCGCTCGCGGGCCAGTTCGTACGCCTTCACGCTGGCCCTGCGGAAGTAGTAGGTGGCGACGATCAGCGGCGGCAGCGTCACGAAGACGATCAGCGCGAGCTGCACGTCGATGACCAGCAGCGCGACCATGATGCCGAAGAAGGTGACGACCGAGACGAAGGCGGTGACGAGTCCGGTCTGCAGGAACGTCGACAGCGCGTCCACGTCCGTCGTCATCCGGGTCATGATCCGCCCGGTCAGCTCGCGCTCGTAGTAGTCGAGGCCGAGCCGCTGGAGCTGGGCGAAGATCTTCAGGCGGAGCGCGTACAGGATCCGCTCGCCGGTCCGGCCCGTCATGCGGATCTCGCCGGTCTGCGCCGCCCACTGGGCGAGTACGGCGAGCAGCCCGAGCAGCGAGGACGCCCAGACCGCGCCGAGGGCGACCCGGGTGACGCCGTCGTCGATGCCGTGCCGGATCAGCACCGGCAGCAGCAGTCCCATGCCCGCGTCCACGGCGACGAGGGCGAGGCTGACCAGCAGCGGCGTGCGGAAGCCGCGCAGCAGACGGCGCAGGCCGTAGGACGACTCGGGCCGCACCGCCGCCGTCTCGTCGACGTCCGGGGTGCCGTTCGCCGGGGGCAGCGCGTCGACCTGGGCGAGCAGTTCGGGGGTGGCGGGGGTGCCGGCGAGCGCGGTGTCCTTGGGCGTGCGGTCGCCGGTCCACAGCCGGGGCGTGACCCCGCGCTCGGCGTCGAACTCGGCGTCCAGCTCGTCCCGGACGGAGGTGTCCTCGGCCGGTGCCGCGGGGGGCGTGTGGCCGGGCGAGACGCCGCCCAGCTCGTCGGGGTCGGTGAGCAGGCGCCGGTAGAGGGCGGAGCGCTCCTGGAGTTCCTCGTGGGTGCCGAGGTCGGCGAGGCGGCCGCGGTCGAGGACGGCGATGCGGTCGGCGAGGCCCAGGGTGGAGCGGCGGTGCGCGATGAGGAGCGTGGTGCGGTCCCGCATGACCTGCTTCAGCGCCTCGTGGATCTCGTGCTCCACGCGGGCGTCCACGGCGGACGTGGCGTCGTCCAGGACCAGCAGCCGGGGGTCGGTGAGGATCGCCCGGGCGAGCGCGACGCGCTGGCGCTGGCCGCCGGAGAGGGTCAGGCCGTGCTCGCCGACGGTCGTGTCGTAGCCCTCGGGCAGCTCGGTGATGAAGCCGTGCGCCTGCGCGGCCCGTGCCGCGGCCTCGACCTCCTCGTCGGTGGCGTCCGGACGGCCGTAGGCGATGTTGGCGCGGACGGTGTCGGAGAAGAGGAAGGAGTCCTCGGGCACCAGACCGACGGCGGACCGCAGCGAGTCGAGGGTCAGCTCGCGCACGTCGTGCCCGCCGACGAGGACGGCGCCGCGCGTCACGTCGTAGAAGCGCGGCAGGAGCAGCGAGACGGTGGACTTGCCGGAGCCGGAGGAGCCGACGACGGCGAGGGTCTCGCCGGCGCGGATCTCGAAGGAGAGCCCGTCGAGCACGGGCCGTCCCTCGCCGTCGCCCGTGTCGTAGGCGAAGGCGACGTCGTCGAACTCGACGGTCGCGGGCGCGTCGGCCGGCAGGGTCCTGGTGCCGTCCTCGATGGCCGGTTCGGTGTCGATCAGTTCGAGGACGCGTTCGGTGCCGGCGCGGGCCTGCTGGCCGACGGTGAGCACCATGGCGAGCATGCGGACCGGGCCGACGAGCTGCGCGAGGTAGGTGGAGAAGGCGACGAAGGTGCCGAGGGTGATGTGCCCGCGCACGGCCAGCCAGCCGCCGAGGGCGAGCATGGCGACCTGTCCGAGCGAGGGGACGGCCTGGAGCGCCGGGGTGTAGGTGGCGTTCAGCTTGATCGTACGCAGCCGCCCGGCGAATAGCCGGCGCCCGACCTCGCGGAGCTTGCCGGTCTCCTGCTCTTCCTGCCCGAAGCCCTTCACCACCCGTACGCCGCTGACCGAGCCGTCGACCACCCCGGCGACGGCGGCGGCCTGCGCCTGCGCGTACCAGGTGGCGGGGTGCAGCCGGGCGCGGCTGCGGCGGGCGATGAACCACAGGGCGGGGGCGACGGCCAGCGCGACCAGGGTGAGCGGCAGGGAGAGCCACGCCATGATCACGAGGGAGATCAGGAAGAGCAGGACGTTCCCGATGGTCATCGGGAGCATGAAGAGCAGGCCCTGGATGAGCTGGAGGTCACTGGTCGCCCGCCCGACCACCTGCCCCGTGGACAGCTCGTCCTGCCGTCGCCCGTCGAGCCGGGTGATCGTGCCGTACATGTCGGTGCGCAGGTCGTGCTGGACGTCGAGGGCGAGCCGGCCGCCGTAGTAGCGGCGGACGTACGTCAGGGCGTACACGGCGAGCGCGGCGCCGATCAGGAGGCCGGCCCAGACGGCCATGTCCCGGGTCTTGTCGCCGATCACGTCGTCGATGATCACCTTGGTGATCAACGGGACGAAGGCCATGACGGCCATGCCGCCCAGCGAGGCCCCGAGCGCCAGCACGACGTCCTTGGGATACCGCCAGGCGTACCCCGCCAGTCGTCGCACCCAGCCCCGTTGCGCGTCCACGCCGTGCCCTCCGGTCGGTCGTCCTGCTCACCTGATCTGCCGGAAGGCACCAACACGGGCGAGCGGGGATTTCATCCCGCCGTAACAATGCGGAGCCGGCCCGGGGCCAATCAGGCGCGGACGCGGAGCCTGAGGAAGCGGGTGGTCTGGACGTCGCTCTGGTTGTCGTCGCTCACCACCAGGACCTCCAGACGGCCCCCGGAGCGGCCGGTCACCGCCATCCCCTCGAAGTTGTCGAGGAGCGGGTTGGGCTGGGGCTGCTTGGCGGTGGCGCCGAGGGAGGGGCAGTCGGCGAGGTCGGCGAGGAGCCGCTTGTGGAGCACGGTGCCGTGGACGGGCCGGTCGGCGAGGTGGAGGCGGACCGTGTTGCCGACGCCGGCGGTGAAGCCGCGCTCCAGGACGAGGAGGCGGCCGTCGGGCGTCGCGGTGACCTCGGAGACGCCGAGGCCGGGGTCGGTCCGGTAGGCGTAGCGGGCGCCGGTGCGGAAGTCGCCGTGCCCCGTCCGCCGCCAGGTCTGGAAACGGACCAGGTCGGCGGGGTCGCCGTCGAGCGGGTACTCCATCGAGGCGAGCAGGGTCCGCCCGCCGGGCAGCAGCGTCAGCCCCTCGAAGCTGCCGTTGGCCCGCGCGCGGCCCTCGGGAGCGGTCCGCAGGTCGCCGGGTACGGGCAGGCGGCCGAGCAGCTCGCCGGTGCGGGAGTAGCGGCGCACGGACGGCTCGGTCTCGGAGGAGACGAGGTACGTGCCGTCCCGGTCGGCGACCAGACCCTCGGAGTCGAGCGCGGCGCCCTTCTCGTCGGCGAGGGTGATCACGCCGCGCGGCTCCAGGGTGCGGGCGTCCAGCCGGAACAGCTCCGACCGGTCGGAGAGGGCGGCCGGGGAGCCGTCCCGGCCGGGGGCGAGGGCGGAGAGGTTGCCGACGTAGGTGCCGTCGTACGTCGTCTTGTCGAGGACGTCGGTGAAGCCCGTGAGGGAGACGGAGGGCGAGCAGGCGTCGGCCGGGTGCCGCCCGCCCTGTGCGGCGGCCGGTCCGGCGGCGGTCAGGCAGCCGGCCGCCGCGAGGACGGCGGTGAGGGCGACGAGGGCGGTTCGAAGGGTTCCTGGGCGCATGCCGGACACCCTAGAGGCGGGAAATGGACGGAAGTTGGCCGTTTTCCGAAAGCCGGGATGCGAAGGCCCCGGGAGGGCAAGTAATGCCCCGTGCCGGAACAGAGGGAAAGCGACGCGAGGCTGGCCGGGCGGCTCTACGCGACACTTCGGGTGCTCAAGTTCGTCGCGGACCCCCACAGTGGCCAGAGACCGACGGCGGAGGACGAGTTCGGGGGCAAGGACAGTCCGCACGCACGGATCAGGGCCCTGAAGCTGGATCTCTTCGAGGACCTGGTGAGCGCCGTGCAGAAGGGGCGGCACGCGGAGGCGGCGGCCGAGGTGCTCCGCGCGCTGCCCTCCGTGGTGCCGTCGCAGCGTGCCGCCCTCGACGCCAACCTGGGCGAGCGTCCGCTGGCCGAGTTCAACGCCGGGTACCGGGCCCAGCTCGCGGGCCTCCGGGAGGCGCTGCCGGAACTGCTGGGCTGAGCCGGTTCCGCCTACCGTCACTGAATCGTCACCCTCCGTACACCCCACCTCCAACATGTCCATGTCACGCTCGTGGAACCACACAACTCCACACGCGTAGATCGGACACCCCACATGCTCGCGATACGCATCCGGCGCCCGAAGGCGGCGGCCCTCGCCGCGGTCGTCGTACTCGCCGGGCTCACCGCCCCCTCACTGACGGCGGGCCCGGCCACGGCGGCCACGACGGCGGACACGGACTACGACTCGACGTACTACAAGGACGCGATCGGCAAGACGGGCACGAGCCTCAAGTCCTCGCTCCACACGATCATCAGCGACCAGACGAAGCTGTCGTACTCGGCGGTCTGGGACGCCCTGAAGGCCACCGACGAGGACCCGGACGACACCGGCAACGTGATCCTGCTGTACTCGGGCGTCTCCCGCAGCAAGTCGCTCAACGGCGGCGACACCGGCGACTGGAACCGCGAGCACGTGTGGGCCAAGTCGCACGGCGACTTCGGCACCGCCACCGGCCCCGGCACCGACCTGCACCACCTGCGCCCCTCCGACGTCCAGGTCAACAGCGCCCGCGGCAACAAGGACTTCGACAACGGCGGCAGCGCGGTCAGCGGAGGCGGCGGCAGCCTCACCGACTCCGACTCCTTCGAACCCCGGGACGCGGTCAAGGGCGACGTGGCCCGCATGATCTTCTACATGGCCGTCCGCTACGAGGGTGGCGACGGCTTCGCCGACCTGGAGGTCAACGGCCAGGTCGGCAACGGCAGCAACCCGTACATCGGCAAGCTCTCCGTGCTGAAGGCGTGGAACGACGAGGACCCGCCGGACGCCTTCGAGGAGCACCGCAACCAGGTGATCTACGACGACTACCAGCACAACCGCAACCCGTTCGTCGACCACCCGGAGTGGGTGGAGGCGATCTGGTAGGCCCCGCCGTGTCCGGTTTCGGCCGGGTCGGGTGCCGGGAGCCGAGCACCGTGAAGGAACCCACCACCCCCAACGCCTCCTTGCCGCACGGCTGGCGCAAGTCGACGTACGGCGGCAACGAGGGCGGCAGTCGCATCTCCCGCCGGCCAGTTGGTCACCGTCCGTCACAGCAGTCCGGGACGGCCGCCTCCCCGCCTGACCGCCCACCCGCCACGACCCGTCCGGCCCGCACCCCTCGGGCGGGCCGGACACCGGTTCCCTCAGGCCGCCACGCCGGTTGGAGGTCGCAGCACAGACCGGCGGAGCACCAGGTCGTGGTCGTGGGTCACCGGGAACGGTCCGCGGCGATCCGGCGGGACATGAGGGTGGTCAGTTCGTAGGCGGTGTGGGACGCGGCCACCGACGTGATCTCCGCGTGGTCGTAGGCGGGGGCGACCTCGACGACGTCGGCCGAGACCAGGTTGCAGGAGGCGAGGCCGCGCAGGACCTCCAGCAGCTCGCGGGAGGTCATGCCGCCGGCCTCGGGCGTGCCGGTGCCGGGGGCGTGGGCGGGGTCGAGGCAGTCGATGTCGATGGAGATGTACAGCGGACGGTCCCCGATGCGCTGGCGGAGCTGGTCGGCGACCTCGTCGGCGCCGCGCCGGTAGACGTCGGCGGAGGTGACGATGCCGAAGCCCATCTTCTCGTCGTCGGTGAGGTCCTTCTTGCCGTACAGGGGACCGCGCGTGCCGACGTGGGAGAGGGCGGAGGTGTCGAGGACGCCCTCCTCGACGGCGCGGCGGAAGGGGGTGCCGTGGGTGTACTCGGCGCCGAAGTAGGTGTCCCAGGTGTCCAGGTGGGCGTCGAAGTGGAGCAGGGCGACCGGGCCGTGCTTCTTGGCGACCGAGCGCAGCAGCGGGAGGGCGACGGTGTGGTCGCCGCCCAGGGTCATCAGGCGGGCGCCGGTGTCCAGGAGGTCGTCGGCGGCGGCCTCGATCGTCTCGACGGCCTCGTGGATGTTGAAGGGGTTCACGGCGATGTCGCCGCCGTCCGCGACCTGGGCGAGGGCGAAGGGGGAGGCGTCCTGGGCCGGGTTGTAGGGGCGCAGCAGGCGGGACGCCTCGCGGATGGCGTTGCCGCCGAAGCGGGCGCCGGGGCGGTAGGAGACGCCCGAGTCGAACGGCACGCCCACGACGGCGACGTCGGCGGTTCCGACCTCGTCCAGGCGCGGGAGCCGGGCGAAGGTCGCGGGTCCGGCGTAACGCGGGACCCGGGAGGAGTCGACGGGACCGCGGGGCGTCTCGTTGCTGCTCATGCACTGCCTTCCTTCGTACGCTTCGTCGCGTATGTACTGCTGCCGCACGACTGTACTGACGCGTCGGCCGGCCGGTCGTCGCAGACTAGAGGGCCGCAATACCGCCGCGACATGTACATTCCGTCCATACGCGCTGCCGGGACTGGTGGAATCGGCTACCCGTCGGCCGTCCCGCCGGGGACCGGCTGCTGTCCGCGGCCCGGCTGCTACACAATGGAGCCATGCCGATACCCGGGACACCCAGCCGCGCCGAACTCGCCGAGCACCTCGTCAGAACGCGCATCGCGGGCGATGTCGCCACTCCCCGCGAGAACAATCTTTCCCACTACCGGAAGCTGGCGAACGGCGACCGGCACTACTGGCTCGGTCTGGAGCTGGGCGAGCGCTGGAGCGACGAGCAGGACGTGCTCGCGGTGATGGCGGAGCGGGTCGGGGTCAACGACGACCCGGAGTACCGGTACGGCCAGGACACGATCGACCCGGAGCTGACCGTCTCCGCGCTGGAGCGGATGGCGGGGCGGCTGCGCAAGGCGGCCGACGGCGGGCAGCGGGTGCTGTTCGCGACCGGCCACCCCGGCGGGCTGCTCGACGTGCACCGCGCCACGGCCGCCGCGCTGCGGGAGGCGGGCTGCGAGATCGTGGTGATCCCGGAGGGACTGACGACCGAGGAGGGGTACGTCCAGCAGTTCGCGGACGTCTCGGTGCTCGAACACGGGGCCTCGCTGTGGCACACCCACTCGGGCGAGCCGATGAAGGCCATCCTGACCGGCCTGGAGCGCGAGGGCCGCCCCCTGCCGGACCTGGTGGTCGCCGACCACGGCTGGGCCGGGTACGCCGCCCAGCACGGGGTGGACTCCGTCGGCTACGCGGACTGCAACGACCCGGCCCTCTTCCTCGCCGAGTCCGAGGGCACCCTCCAGGTGGCGGTGCCGCTGGACGACCACGTGGTCAGCCCGCGCCACTACGACCCGATGACGGCGTACCTGCTGACGGAGGCGGGGCTGCGGTAGCCGCCCCGGCCCCGCGCGTCCCTCAGCGCTCCCGGGGGACGCGCACCACGCCCTCCTGGACGACCGACACGGCGAGGCGCCCGTCCCGGGTGTGGATGCGGGCCTGTCCGAGTCCCCGGCCGCCGGACGCGGACGGCGACTGCTGGTCGTACAGCAGCCATTCGTCGGCGCGGAAGGGGCGGTGGAACCACATGGCGTGGTCCAGCGAGGCCCCGACGACGTCGCCGACGGCCCAGCCGCCGCGGCCGTGCGCGAGCAGGACCGAGTCGAGCAGGGTCATGTCGGAGACGTAGGTGGCGAGGACGACGTGCAGCAGGGGGTCGTCCCCGAGTTTGCCGTTGGTGCGGAACCACACCTGGGAGTGCGGTTCGCGCGGGGTGCCGAAGTCGCCGAAGGGCGGGTCGTCGACGTGGCGCAGGTCGACGGCGGCCCGGGTCTCCAGGATGCGTTCGACGGTGTCGGCGGGCAGGTGCGGGTAGCCGCGCAGCCGGTCCTCGCCGGTGGGGAGGGTCGCCGGGTCCGGCGCGGGCGGCATGGGCGCCTGGTGGTCGAGGCCCTCCTCGTACGTCTGGAAGGACGCCGACAGGGTGAAGACCGGCTTGCCGTGCTGGACGGCGACGACGCGGCGGGTGGTGAAGGAGCGGCCGTCGCGCAGCCGGTCGACGTTGTAGACGATGGGGGCGCCGGGGTCGCCGGGGCGCAGGAAGTACGCGTGCAGGGAGTGCGCGTGCCGGTCGCCGGGGACCGTGCGGCCCGCGGCGACCATGGCCTGCGCCGCCACCTGTCCGCCGAAGACCCGGGGGACGACGGCGGACCGGGAGCGTCCGCGGTAGATGTCCTCCTCGATCCGCTCGAGGTCGAGCAGGTCGAGGAGGGACTGGAGTGCTTCGCTCATGGCGGGTGGCTTCGCGGCCGGGGGACCGGTCTACAGCCCCATGTTCTTCGCGATGATCATCTTCATGACCTCGCTGGTGCCGCCGTAGATGCGGTTGACGCGGTTGTCCGCGTACAGGCGGGCGATCGGGTACTCGTTCATGTAGCCGTAGCCGCCGTGGAGCTGGAGGCAGCGGTCGATGACACGGTGGGCGACCTCGGTGCAGAACAGCTTGGCGCTGGCGGCCTCGGCGGGGGTGAGTTCCCCGGCGTCCAGGGCCTCGGTGGCGCGGTCGGCGACGGCCTCGGCGGCGTCCACCTCGGCCTGGCAGGCGGCCAGCTCGAACTTGGTGTTCTGGAAGTGGGCGACCGGCTTGCCGAAGACGGTGCGCTCCTGCACGTACCGCTTGGCGAACTCGACGGCGGCCTTGGCCTGGGCGTAGGCGCCGAAGGCGATGCCCCAGCGCTCGGAGGCGAGGTTGTGGCCGAGGTAGGAGAAGCCCTTGTTCTCCTCGCCGAGCAGGTCCTCGGCGGGGACCTTGACGTCGACGAAGGCCAGCTCGGCGGTGTCGGAGGTGCGCAGGCCCAGCTTGTCCAGCTTGCGGCCGACCGAGTAGCCCTCGGACTTGGTGTCCACGGCGAACAGGGAGATGCCGTGGCGGCGGTCCTCGGCGGTGGGCGCGGCGGTGCGGGCGCAGACGATGACGCGGTCGGCGTGCACGCCGCCGGTGATGAAGGTCTTGGCGCCGTTGAGGACGTAGTGGGTGCCGTCCTCGGAGAGCTTGGCGGTGGACTTCATGCCGGCGAGGTCGGAGCCGGTGCCGGGCTCCGTCATCGCGATGGCCCACATCTCCTCGCCGGTGACGAACTTCGGCAGGTAGCGCTTCTTCTGCTCGTCGGTGGCCAGCATGTTGATGTAGGGCAGCGCGAGCAGCACGTGGACGCCGGAGCCGCCGAACTGCACGCCGGCGCGGGCGGTCTCCTCGTAGAGGACGGCCTCGAACTTGTGGCTGTCCATGCCGGCGCCGCCGTACTCCTCGGGCACGTTGATGCCGAAGATGCCCAGCTCGCCGAGCTTGTAGTAGAAGTCGCGCGGCGCCTGGCCCGCGGCGAACCAGTCGTCGTAGACGGGGACGACCTCGGCCTCGATGAAGGCGCGCAGGGTCTCCCGGAACGCCTCGTGGTCCTCGTTGAACACCGTACGGCGCACCGCGCCACCTCCAGGGTACGAATATCTAAGCGCTTGCTCAGAGTCACGGTACCGGCGGGTAGCCAGAGGCGTCCAGACCGGGACGCGGGTAACCCTCGTCACTCCCGCTCCGGCGAGGAAGCACCCCCTGCGCCCTCCTCCGCCCCCGCCTGCGTCTCCCCCACCGCCGCGAACGCCCCCCGCGCCATCCGGTGCAGCAGGGACGCCGTCGCCGCGCGCCCCGGGCGGCCCAGGTGGGGGGTGGAGTTCAGGAGGCCGAAGACCGAGTGGACGGCGGAACGGGCGGCGGGCTCGGCGAGGGCCGGGTAGACCTCCCGGAGCACCCCGACCCACAGCTCGACGTACTGCCGCTGCAACTGCCGCACCAGCTTGCGGTCGGCGTCCCGCAGGCGGTCCAGCTCACGGTCGTGCAGGGTGATGAGCGGACGGTCGTCGAGCGCGAAGTCGATGTGCCCCTCGATGAGCGAGTCGAGGACCGCCTCGGGCCCCCTCGCACCGGCGCCCGCCCCGGAGCCGGCCGCGCCGTCCGCCTCCGCCAGCCGCCGCTTCGCCCCGGTCAGCAGCGAGTCGCTGATCCCGACCAGCAGCTCGGCGAGCATCGCGTCCTTGCCGGGGAAGTGACGGTAGAGACCGGGGCCGCTGATGCCGACCGCGGCACCTATCTCGTCGACGCCGACCCCGTGGAAGCCGCGCTCGGCGAAGAGCCGGGCGGCCTCCTTGAGGATCTGCTCGCGGCGGGTGGGGGCGTCGGTTCTCGTGGCCATGGAGTCGATTCTAGACAGGGAGGTTAGCGGTCGTTAACCTGAGGGAAATGCGTTAACGCTCATTAACTGGTCGATCACTGGGTGAGGGGACCGCAGGATGCAAGAGGCACCAGAGCTGACGACGGCGGCCGACCCCGCCTCCGAGGCCTTTCGGGCCAACGAGGAGGCGCACGCCGCCCTCGTTCGGGAACTGCGCGCCAAGCTCGCCGCCGCCCGGCTCGGCGGCGGCGAGCGGGCGCGGGCCCGGCACACCGCGCGCGGCAAGCTGCTGCCGCGCGACCGCGTGGACACGCTGCTCGATCCGGGCTCGCCGTTCCTGGAGCTGGCGCCGCTCGCGGCCGACGGGCTCTACGACGGAGCGGCCCCGGCGGCCGGGGTCGTCGCCGGGATCGGGCGGGTCAGCGGCCGGGAGTGCGTGATCGTGGCGAACGACGCCACCGTCAAGGGCGGCACGTACTACCCGATGACCGTGAAGAAGCACCTGCGGGCGCAGGAGGTGGCGCTGGAGAACCGGCTGCCGTGCCTCTACCTGGTGGACTCGGGGGGCGCCTTCCTGCCGATGCAGGACGAGGTCTTCCCCGACCGCGAGCACTTCGGGCGGATCTTCTACAACCAGGCCCGCATGTCCGGCGCCGGCATCCCGCAGATCGCCGCCGTCCTCGGTTCCTGCACGGCGGGCGGGGCGTACGTCCCGGCGATGAGCGACGAGGCGGTGATCGTCCGGGGCCAGGGCACGATCTTCCTGGGCGGCCCCCCGCTGGTGAAGGCGGCCACCGGTGAGGTGGTCACGGCGGAGGAGCTGGGCGGCGGCGAGGTCCACTCGCGGGTGTCCGGCGTGACCGACCACCTCGCCGAGGACGACCCGCACGCCCTGCGCATCGTGCGGCAGATCGTCTCCACCCTGCCCGAGCGCGGCCCGCTCCCCTGGGGCGTTCGGGCGGCCGTCGAGCCCAAGGCGGACCCCGAGAGCCTGTACGGCGTGGTGCCGGTCGACTCCCGCACCCCCTACGACGTCCGCGAGGTCGTCGCCCGCGTGGTGGACGGCTCCCGCTTCGCCGAGTTCAAGTCCGAGTACGGACAGACCCTGGTCACCGGCTTCGCCCGGATCCACGGGCACCCGGTCGGCATCGTCGCCAACAACGGCATCCTGTTCTCCGAGTCGGCCCAGAAGGGCGCCCACTTCATCGAGCTGTGCGACCAGCGCGGCATCCCGCTGGTGTTCCTGCAGAACATCTCCGGGTTCATGGTGGGCCGCAACTACGAGGCCGGCGGCATCGCCAAGCACGGCGCCAAGATGGTCACGGCGGTGGCGTGCACGCGCGTACCGAAGCTGACGGTGGTGATCGGCGGGTCGTACGGCGCGGGGAACTACTCGATGTGCGGGCGGGCCTATTCGCCGCGCTTCCTGTGGATGTGGCCCAACGCCAAGATCTCCGTGATGGGCGGCGAGCAGGCCGCGTCCGTGCTGGCCACGGTCAAGCGGGACCAGATGGAGGCCCGCGGGGAGGACTGGCCGGCCGAGGAGGAGGAGTCCTTCAAGGCGCCGGTGCGCGCCCAGTACGAGCACCAGGGCAACGCCTACTACGCGACCGCCCGCCTGTGGGACGACGGCGTGATCGAGCCCGCCGACACCCGGCAGGTGCTGGGCCTGGCCCTGACCGCGTGTGCCAACGCGCCGCTGGGCGAGCCCCAGTTCGGCGTCTTCCGGATGTGAGGAGGGGACTTCGATGGGGAGCTCGATGTTCGACACGGTACTGATCGCCAACCGGGGCGAGATCGCCGTCCGCGTCGTGCGGACCCTGCGCGCGATGGGCGTGCGCTCGGTGGCGGTCTTCTCCGACGCCGACGCGGACGCGCGGCACGTGCGGGAGGCCGACGAGGCGGTACGGATCGGCCCGGCACCGGCGGCGGAGAGCTATCTGTCCGTCGAGCGGCTGCTGGCGGCGGCGGCCCGGACGGGCGCGCAGGCGGTCCACCCCGGGTACGGCTTCCTCGCCGAGAACGCGGGCTTCGCGCGGGCCTGCGAGGAGGCCGGGCTGGTCTTCGTCGGGCCGCCCGCCGACGCGATCGCGCTGATGGGCGACAAGATCCGTGCCAAGGAGACGGTGCGGGCGGCCGGGGTGCCGGTCGTGCCCGGCTCCAGCGGCAGCGGGCTCACGGACGCGCAGCTCGCCGACGCGGCGCGCGAGATCGGCACCCCGGTGCTGCTCAAGCCGTCGGCGGGCGGCGGCGGCAAGGGCATGCGGCTGGTGCGCGAGGAGTCCCTGCTGGCCGACGAGATCGCCGCCGCGCGCCGCGAGGCCCGCGCCTCCTTCGGCGACGACACGCTCCTGGTGGAGCGGTGGATCGACCGGCCCCGGCACATCGAGATCCAGGTGCTGGCCGACGGCCACGGGAACGTGGTGCACCTGGGCGAGCGCGAGTGCTCGCTCCAGCGCAGGCACCAGAAGGTGATCGAGGAGGCGCCGAGCGTCCTGCTGGACGAGGCGACGCGGGCGGCGATGGGCGAGGCGGCCGTGCAGGCGGCCCGCTCCTGCGGCTACCGGGGCGCGGGCACGGTGGAGTTCATCGTGCCGGGCGGCGACCCCTCGCAGTACTACTTCATGGAGATGAACACCCGCCTCCAGGTCGAGCACCCGGTGACCGAGCTGGTGACCGGCCTGGACCTGGTGGAGTGGCAGCTCAGGGTGGCGGCCGGTGAGCGGCTCGGGTTCGCCCAGGAGGACGTACGGCTGACCGGCCACGCGATCGAGGCCCGCCTGTGCGCGGAGGACCCCTCGCGGGGCTTCCTCCCCTCCGGCGGCACGGTACTGCGGCTGCGCGAGCCCGAGGGCGACGGCGTGCGCACCGACTCGGGGCTCAGCGAGGGCACCGAGGTGGGCAGCCTGTACGACCCGATGCTGTCCAAGGTGATCGCGTACGGCCCCGACCGGGAGACCGCGCTGCGCAGGCTCCGGGCGGCGCTGGCCGGGACGGTCACCCTGGGCGTGCCGACCAACGCCGGGTT
This sequence comes from Streptomyces sp. NRRL F-5650, assembly GCF_000721365.1. Lineage (NCBI taxonomy): Bacteria > Bacillati > Actinomycetota > Actinomycetes > Kitasatosporales > Streptomycetaceae > Streptomyces > Streptomyces sp. NRRL F-5650. The sequence goes on from NZ_JOGV01000015.1 coordinate 23,336, forward strand.
CCTGCGGCGGCTGCTCGCGCACCCGGCGGTGGTGGCGGGCGAGCTGGACACCGGGCTGGTGGAGCGCGAGGTCGACTCGCTGGTCGCCACCGGCGTACCGGAGGAGGTGTACGAGGCGGCGGCGGCCGTACGGCTGGAGGCGCTGCGCCCGCGCGGGGACGGCTGGACAAACCCGTTCTCGGTGCCGAACGGCTGGCGGACGGGCGGCGAGCCGAAGCCGCCGGCCTTCCCGCTGCGGGTGCCGGGAAGCGAACCCGTCACCCACACCCCCCGCGGCACCCACACCGTCACCGCGGACCGGGTGGCGGTGACCCTGGACGGCGTGCGGCACACCTTCGACCGGGCCGGCGACTGGCTGGGCCGCGACGGCGACGCCTGGCAGGTGCGCGACCACGACCCGGTCGCCGCCTCCCTCGACCGGGCCGCCCACGCGGGCGCCGACTCGCTGACCGCGCCGATGCCGGGCACCGTGACGGTGGTGAAGGTCGCCGTCGGCGACGAGGTGAGCGCCGGGCAGAGCCTGCTGGTGGTGGAGGCGATGAAGATGGAGCACGTCGTCTCCGCCCCGCACGCCGGCACCGTCGCCGAGCTGGACGTGGCGCCGGGCACGACGGTCGCCATGGACCAGGTGCTCGCCGTCATCACGCCCGTCGAGGAGGAGGAGAGGGCATGAACACCCCGGAGCTGGGCCTCCCGATGCCCGTACCGGCGAACGGCCTGCCCGCCCGCGTCCGCATCCACGAGGTCGGCGCCCGCGACGGGCTGCAGAACGAGAAGGCGACCGTGCCGACGGCCGTGAAGGCGGAGTTCGTCCGCCGGCTGGCCGGCACCGGCCTGACCACGATCGAGGCGACGAGCTTCGTCCATCCCAAGTGGGTCCCCCAACTGGCGGACGCGGAGGAGCTGTACCCGGAGATCTCCGGGCTGCCGGTGGCGCTGCCGGTGCTGGTGCCGAACGAACGCGGCCTGGACCGGGCCCTCGCGCTCGGCGCGCGCCGCGTCGCGGTGTTCGCCAGCGCCACGGAGTCCTTCGCCAGGGCGAACCTCAACCGCACGGTGGACGAGGCGCTGGCCATGTTCGAGCCGGTGGTGACCCGGGCGAAGGGCCGGGACGTCCACGTGCGCGGCTACCTCTCGATGTGCTTCGGCGACCCGTGGGAGGGCCCGGTCCCGGTCCCCCAGGTCGTGCGGGTCTGCCGGGCCCTGCTGGACATGGGCTGCGACGAGCTGAGCCTCGGCGACACCATCGGCGTGGCCACCCCCGGCCATGTGACGGCCCTGCTCGGCGCGCTGACCGGGGCCGGTGTGCCCGTCTCCGCGCTGGGCGTCCACTTCCACGACACCTACGGCCAGGCCCTGGCCAACACGCTGGCCGCGCTCCAGCAGGGCGTCACCACGGTCGACGCATCCGCCGGGGGCCTCGGCGGCTGCCCCTACGCGAAGTCCGCCACCGGCAACCTCGCCACCGAAGACCTCGTGTGGATGCTGCGCGGCCTCGGCATCGACACCGGGGTCGACCTCGGCCGTCTCGTCGCCACAAGCGTCTGGATGGCCGCCCACCTGGGCCGGCCCAGCCCGTCCCGCACCGTTCGAGCCCTCTCCCACCAGGAGTCGTGAACAGCATGGACCACAAGCTCTCCCCGGAACTGGAAGAACTGCGCCGCACGGTCGAGGCGTTCGCCCACGACGTGGTGGCGCCGAAGATCGGCGACTTCTACGAGCGGCACGAGTTCCCCTACGAGATCGTCCGCGAGATGGGCCGCATGGGCCTGTTCGGACTGCCGTTCCCCGAGGAGTACGGCGGCATGGGCGGCGACTACTTCGCCCTCGGCATCGCCCTGGAGGAGCTGGCCCGGGTCGACTCGTCGGTGGCGATCACCCTGGAGGCGGGCGTCTCGCTGGGCGCGATGCCGGTCCACCTCTTCGGCACCGAGGAGCAGAAGCGGCAGTGGCTGCCCCGGCTCTGCTCGGGCGAGATCCTGGGCGCGTTCGGCCTCACCGAGCCCGACGGCGGCAGCGACGCGGGGGCGACCCGGACGACGGCCCGCCTGGACGAGGCGACGAACGAGTGGGTGATCAACGGCACCAAGTGCTTCATCACCAACTCCGGCACCGACATCACGGGCCTGGTCACGGTCACGGCGGTCACCGGCCGGAGGCCCGACGGCAGGCCCCTGATCTCGTCGATCATCGTCCCGTCGGGCACCCCGGGCTTCACGGTGGCCGCCCCGTACTCGAAGGTCGGCTGGAACGCGTCGGACACCCGTGAGCTGTCCTTCGCCGACGTCCGGGTCCCGGCCGCGAACCTGCTGGGCGAACAGGGGCGCGGCTATGCGCAGTTCCTGCGCATCCTGGACGAGGGCCGGGTGGCGATCGCCGCGCTGGGCACGGGGCTCGCGCAGGGCTGCGTGGACGAGTCGGTCGCCTACGCGAAGGAACGTCACGCCTTCGGCAGGCCCATCGGCGCCAACCAGGCCATCCAGTTCAAGATCGCCGACATGGAGATGAAGGCCCACACGTCCCGCCTCGCCTGGCGGGACGCGGCCTCGCGGCTGGTGGCGGGCGAGCCGTTCAAGAAGGAGGCGGCGCTGGCGAAGCTGTACTCGTCGACGGTGGCGGTGGACAACGCCCGGGAGGCCACCCAGATCCACGGCGGCTACGGCTTCATGAACGAGTACCCGGTGGCCCGCATGTGGCGGGACGCGAAGATCCTGGAGATCGGCGAGGGCACCAGCGAGGTCCAGCGGATGCTGATCGCGCGGGAGCTGGGGCTGGTGAGCTGACCCGGAGGGCCGGGGCGGGGCGGGGCCGCGGGGCCCCACCCCTGGACAAGATCTGAGGTTAGGCTAACCTACCTTCGAATTGTCCCGCAGAGCGCGACGCTCCGCACCGTTCGAAGGCAGTCACCACCATGTCCAACGCCAGCGCCCTTCACCCCACCCGCCGCGGAATCCTCGCCGCCGGTGGCGCCCTCGGCCTCGGTGCCGTGCTCGCGGCCTGCGGGGACGACGACAAGGACGGCGGCGGGACGGACAAGGGCGCCGCCAAGTCGGGCCCCTGGTCCTTCAAGGACGACCGCGGCACCACGGTGAAGCTGGACAGGGTGCCGACGGACATCGTCGCCTTCACCGGCGTCGCCGCCGCCCTGTTCGACTACGGCGTCCAGGTCAAGGGCGTCTTCGGCCCGACCACGACCAAGGACGGCAAGCCCGACGTGCAGGCCGGCGACCTCGACGTGGACAAGGTCACCGTCCTCGGCAACGAGTGGGGCAAGCTCAACGTCGAGAAGTACGCCTCCCTCGCCCCCGAGGTGCTCATCACCACGACGTTCGACACCGCGGGCACCCTGTGGTCCGTCCCGGAGGAGTCGAAGGACAAGATCGCCAAGCTCGCCCCGAGCGTGGCGATCTCCGTCTTCGACCGGCAGCTCACCCAGCCGCTCCAGCGCATGTGGGAGCTGGCCGAGTCGCTCGGCGGGGACATGAAGGCCAAGAAGGTCACCGACGCCAAGGCCGCCTTCGACAAGGCCGCAGCCCGGCTGCGCGCCGCCGCCAAGGCCCGGCCCGAGATCCGGGTGCTGGCCGGCTCCGCGAGCCCCGACCTGTTCTACGTCTCCGGCACCAACCTCTCGGTGGACCTGGAGTACTTCAAGGCCCTCGGCGTGAACTTCGTGGAGCCCTCCGAGGCGGCCAAGAAGGCGACCGGCGGCTGGTTCGAGTCCCTGAGCTGGGAGAACGTCGACAAGTACCCGGCCGACGTCATCATCATGGACGACCGCGCCTCCACCATCCAGCCCGCCGACATCACCGAGGGCACCTGGAAGAAGCTCCCCGCGGTCAAGGCCGGCCAGGTCATCTCCCGCTCCCCCGAGCCGATCCTGTCCTACGACAAGTGCACGCCCCTGCTGGACAACCTGGCCGAGGCGATCGAGAACGCCAAGAAGGTCGGCTGACCCACCCCCTCCCCCGGAGCCCCTCATGACGACGGCCGTGGCCGCCCCGTTCCGTTTCTTCCCCCTCCAGGTCGTACGGACGAGGCGGCTCGGCCCGTCCCTGGCCCGGGTCACCCTCGCGGGGCCCGCACTGCGCGCCTTCCACTCCGACGGCCTCGACCAGTCGCTGTCCCTGTTCCTGCCGCACCCGGGTCAGGCGGAGCCCGCGGTCCCCGTGGAGCTGGGCGACGGCTGGTGGCAGGGCTGGCGCGAACTCCCCGAGGACGTACGGGCGGTGATGCGCTCGTACACGCTGCGGGCGCTGCGCCGGGACGACGAGGGGCACACCGCCGAGATCGACGTCGACTTCGTCCTGCACGGCGTGGAACCGGGGTCGGGGATCCAGCCGGGCCCCGCCGCCCGCTGGGCCGCCGACGCCTCCCCCGGCGACCGCGTGCTGGTGCTGGGCCCCGCCGTCGCCGACAACCGGGCGATCCGCTTCCGGCCGCCCGGGGACACCGACCTGGTGGTGATCTGGGGCGACGAGACCGCCGTACCGGCCGCCTGCGCGGTGGTGGAGTCGCTGCCGGCCGGCACCCGCGCCCGGGTCTGGCTGGAGGTGCCGCACGCCGAGGACGTGCAGCGCCTCGACACGGCCGCCGACGCCGAGGTCACCTGGCTGGTCCGGGAGGCCGGCGGCGGCCCAGGGGCGAGCCTCGCCACCCTCCGCGCCGCGCCGCTCCCGCCCGCCGAGCGGCCCTACGTCTGGATCGCGGGCGAGTCCGGCTGCGTCAAGCGGCTGCGGCGGCACTTCGTGGACGAGCGGGGCGTCGACCGCCGGCGCGTCACCTTCGTCGGCTACTGGCGCCGGGGCCTGACGGAGGAACAACTCCGCGAGCGGGGCTGACATCCGTGCGGTGGGGCGCCCGGGTGCGGGTGCGCCGTGACAGCGGTCACCCACCGGCACATGTTTGATCCACTTGAGTTAGGTTAGGCTCACCTAAGTCGAAGCGAGGAGGGTTCAGCCCTCCCCCGCCCTCTCGGACCGTCCCCACCGGAGGACCCCCACATGCGCTCGCACCTGCTCAACGACACCACCGCGGAGCAGTACCGCCGTTCCGTGACCGAAGGAGTCGAGCGGGTGGCCGCCCGGATCGCCACCGCCGACCGCCCGTTCACCGGTGTCGCGGTCGACGCCCTCTCCCCCCGCATCGACGGGATCGACCTCGACCGGCCCCTGCACGACACGGCCGCGGTCCTCGACGAGCTGGAGGACGTCTACCTCCGCGACGCCGTCTACTTCCACCACCCCCGCTACCTCGCCCACCTCAACTGCCCGGTCGTCATACCGGCGTTGCTCGGCGAGGCGGTCCTGTCCGCCGTCAACTCCTCCCTGGACACCTGGGACCAGTCGGCGGGCGGCACACTCATCGAGCGGAAACTGATCGACTGGACCACCGCCCGGATCGGCCTCGGCCCCGCGGCCGACGGCGTGTTCACCTCCGGCGGCACCCAGTCCAACCTCCAGGCGCTGCTGCTGGCCCGCGAGGAGGCGAAGGCCGAGTCCCTCGCCGACCTGCGCATCCTCGCCTCCGAGGTGAGCCACTTCAGCGTGAAGAAGTCGGCGAAACTGCTCGGCCTGGGCCCCGACGCCGTCGTACCGGTCCCCGTCGACCAGGACAAGCGGCTGCGGACCGTCGCCCTCGCCCGGGAACTGGAGCGCTGCGCGGACGAGGGCCTGGTCCCCATGGCCGTCGTCGCCACCGCCGGCACCACCGACTTCGGCTCCATCGACCCGCTGCCCGAGATCGCCGGGCTGTGCGAGCAGTACGGCGTGTGGATGCACGTGGACGCGGCCTACGGCTGCGGGCTGCTCGCCTCCCGCAGGCACCGGGACCGCCTCGCCGGCATCGAGCGGGCCGACTCGGTCACCGTCGACTACCACAAGTCGTTCTTCCAGCCGGTGAGTTCGTCGGCCGTGCTGGTCCGGGACGCGGCCACCCTGCGCCACGCCACCTACCACGCGGAGTACCTCAACCCGCGCCGGGCGGCGCGGGAACGCATCCCCAACCAGGTGGACAAGTCCCTGCAGACCACCCGCCGCTTCGACGCGCTCAAGCTGTGGATGACACTGCGCGTGATGGGCGCCGACGGCATCGGCGAACTCTTCGACGAGGTCTGCGACCTGGCCGCCGAGGGATGGAAGCTGCTCACCGCCGACCCGCGCTTCGACGTGGTCGTCGAGCCCTCGCTCTCCACCCTGGTCTTCCGCTACGTCCCGGCGGCCGTCACCGACCCGGCCGAGACCGACCGCGCCAACCTCTACGCCCGCAAGGCCCTGTTCGCCTCCGGCGACGCCGTGGTCGCGGGCACCAAGGTGGCCGGACGCCACTACCTGAAGTTCACCCTGCTCAACCCCGAGACGACCACGGCCGACATCGCCGCCGTCCTCGACCTGATCGCCGGCCACGCCGAGCAGTACCTGGGAGACTCCCTTGACCGCGCTTCCTGACGCCAGTGCCGCCTACGACTTCGTGGGGATCGGCCTCGGCCCCTTCAACCTCGGCCTGGCCTGCCTCACCGAGCCGATCGCCGAGCTGAACGGCGTCTTCCTGGAGTCCAAGCCCGACTTCGAGTGGCACGCCGGCATGTTCCTGGACGGCGCCCACCTCCAGACCCCGTTCATGTCGGACCTGGTCACGCTCGCCGACCCGACCTCGCCGTACTCCTTCCTCAACTACCTGAAGGAGCGGGGCCGCCTCTACTCGTTCTACATCCGCGAGAACTTCTACCCGCTGCGCGTCGAGTACGACGACTACTGCCGCTGGGCCGCGCACAAACTGAGCAGCGTCCGCTTCTCCACCACGGTCACCGAGGTCACCTACGACGAGCGCGAGGAGCTGTACGCCGTCGCCACCACCTCCGGCGACACCTACCGCGCCCGCCGCCTGGTCCTGGGCACCGGCACCCCGCCGTACGTCCCGGACGCCTGCCGGGGACTGGCCGGCGACTTCCTGCACAACTCCCGCTACGTCCAGCACCGGGCGGAGCTGGTGAAGAAGAAGTCGATCACGCTGGTCGGCAGCGGGCAGTCCGCCGCCGAGATCTACCAGGACCTGCTGGGCGAGATCGACGTCCACGGCTACCGGCTCAACTGGGTCACCCGCTCCCCGCGCTTCTTCCCCCTCGAATACACCAAGCTCACGCTGGAGATGACCTCGCCGGAGTACGTGGACTACTACCACGCGCTGCCCGAGGAGACCCGCTACCGGCTCACGGCCGAGCAGAAGGGCCTGTACAAGGGGATCGACGGCGACCTGATCGACGACATCTTCGACCTGCTCTACCGGAAGCGGCTCGGCGGCCCCGTCCCCACCCGCCTGCTCACCAACTCGGCGCTCATCTCGGCCCGTTACGCGGACGGCACCTACACGCTCGGCTTCCGCCAGGAGGAGCAGGGCAAGGACTTCGAGATCGAGACCGAGGGCCTGGTGCTGGCCACCGGCTACCGCTACACCGAGCCGGAGTTCCTCAAGCCCGTCCGCGACCGGCTGCGCCGCGACTCCCGGGGCAACTTCGACATCGCCCGCAACTACGCCGTGGACATCACGGGAAGCGGCGTGTTCCTGCAGAACGCCGGGGTCCACGCGCACAGCGTCACCAGCCCCGACCTCGGCATGGGCGCCTACCGCAACAGCTGCATCGTCCGGGAGCTGCTGGGCCGCGAGTACTACCCGGTCGAGAAGACGATCGCGTTCCAGGAGTTCGCCGCATGAGCACCACCACCGCCACCGCCGTCGGGACGCTGACCCTGCGCCCCCTCGACCCGCTGAACGACGCCGTACTGCTGCACGGCTGGCTCACCCACCCCAAGTCCGCGTTCTGGATGATGCAGGACGCGAAACTGGTGGACGTCGAGCGGGCGTACATGGAGCTGGCCGCCGACGAGCACCAGCAGGCCCACCTCGGCCTGCACGACGGCGTCCCGGCCTTCCTGATGGAGCGCTACGACCCCGCCCACCGCGAGCTGGTCGGGCTGTACGAGCCCGAGCCGGGCGACGTCGGCATGCACTTCCTGGTCGCGCCGACCGACCGGCCCGTGCACGGTTTCACCCGCGCCGTGATCACCGCCGTGATGACCGAGCTGTTCGCCGACCCGGCCACCCGCCGGGTCGTCGTCGAACCGGACGTCGCCAACACCGCCGTCCACGCCCTGAACGCAGCCGTCGGATTCGTGCCCGAGCGCGAGATCCAGAAGCCGGAGAAGAAGGCGTTGCTGAGCTTCTGCACCCGCGAACAGTTCGAGAGGGCGGTGTCCGCGTGAGCCTCGCCGACGCCGTCGCCCACCTGAGCCCCGAGCGCTGGGAGCGGGCCAACCGCCTCCTGGTCCGCAAGGCGCTGGCCGAGTTCGCCCACGAGCGGCTGCTGACCCCCGAGCCGGACGGGGCGGCGTACGTCGTCCGCAGCGACGACGGCCAGACCGCCTACCGCTTCACGGCGACCCTGCGCTCCCTGGACCACTGGCAGGTGGCCGCCGACTCGATCACCCGCCACCGCGACGGTGCCGAACTCCCGCTCGCCGCGCTGGACTTCTTCATCGAGCTGCGGCAGACCCTGGGCCTGAGCGACGAGATACTGCCGGTCTACCTGGAGGAGATCTCCTCCACCCTCTCCGGCACCTGCTACAAGCTGGCCAAGCCGCAGCGCACCTCCGCCGAGCTGGCCCGGAGCGACGACTTCCAGGCCGTCGAGACCGGCATGACCGAGGGCCACCCCTGCTTCGTCGCCAACAACGGGCGGCTCGGCTTCGGCGTCCACGAGTACCTGTCGTACGCGCCGGAGACGGCGAGCCCGGTCCGGCTGGTGTGGCTGGCCGCGCACCGCTCGCGGGCGGCGTTCACGGCGGGCGCGGGCATCGAGTACGAGTCCTTCGTCCGGGACGAGCTGGGCGACGCCACCGTGGACCGGTTCCACGGGGTGCTGCGCGAGCGCGGCCTGGACCCGGCCGACTACCTGTTCGTCCCGGTCCACCCCTGGCAGTGGTGGAACAAGCTCACCGTCACCTTCGCCGCCGAGGTCGCCCGCGGGCACCTGGTCTGCCTGGGCGAGGGCGACGACGAGTACCTGGCCCAGCAGTCCATCCGCACCTTCTTCAACGCCTCGCACCCCGGGAAGCACTACGTGAAGACGGCCCTGTCCGTCCTCAACATGGGCTTCATGAGGGGCCTGTCGGCGGCGTACATGGAGGCCACCCCGGCCATCAACGACTGGCTGGCCCGGCTGATCGAGGGCGACCCGGTGCTCAAGGCGACCGGGGTGAGCATCATCCGGGAGCGGGCGGCCGTCGGCTACCGGCACCTGGAGTACGAGCGGGCCACCGACCGCCACTCGCCGTACCGCAAGATGCTGGCGGCGCTGTGGCGGGAGAGCCCGGTGCCGTCGCTGCGGGAGGGCGAGACGCTCGCCACCATGGCCTCCCTGGTCCACGTCGACCACGAGGGCGCCTCCTTCGCGGGCGCGCTGATCGAGCGGTCGGGGCTCGCGCCCGCCGAGTGGCTGCGGCACTACCTGCGGGCCTACTACGTCCCGCTGCTGCACAGCTTCTACGCCTACGACCTGGTGTACATGCCGCACGGCGAGAACGTGATCCTCGTGCTGGAGGACGGCGTGGTGCGGCGGGCGGTCTACAAGGACATCGCCGAGGAGATCGCGGTGATGGACCCGGACGCCGTGCTGCCGCCGGAGGTCTCCCGCATCGCGGTGGACGTGCCGGACGACAAGAAGCTCCTGTCGGTCTTCACGGACGTCTTCGACTGCTTCTTCCGCTTCCTCGCCGCGAACCTCGCGGAGGAGGGGATCGTGGAGGAGGACGTCTTCTGGCGGACGGTCGCGGAGGTCACCCGGGAGTACCAGGAGTCGGTGCCGGAGCTGGCGGAGAAGTTCGCGCGGTACGACATGTTCGCGCCCGAGTTCGCGCTGTCCTGCCTCAACCGGCTCCAGTTGCGCGACAACCGGCAGATGGTGGACCTCACCGACCCCTCCGGCGCGCTCCAGCTCGTCGGCAGCCTGCAGAACCCCCTGGCGGGCCGGTAGCCACCCGGCCCCCGCGGACGGGCGGGCACCCCGGAGACGGTCCTCCGGGGTGCCCGTCGGGCGTTCAGCCCGCGGCGGGCCAGGGCACCTGCGGCGAGCGGTAGTAGTCGATCCCCGCGGCCTCCCAGTACGGCGCCTGCGCGGCGAGCCGCACCTTGTAGGTGTCCCAGTCGTGCGTCGAGGCCGGGGACCAGCCCAGCTCGGCGACGCCCGGCAGCCTCGGGAAGGCCATGAAGTCGAGCTGGTCGGGGTCGGAGAGGGTCTCCGTCCACAGCGGGGCCTCGACCCCGCGGACCGCCTCGGCCGGGGCGCCCGGCAGATAGGCGGCCGGGTCCCAGTCGTAGGACCGCTGCACCTCGACGTAGCCGGCCCAGGACAGGCCGAGCGGGGTGTCCTTGGTGTACTTCATGTCCAGGTAGGTCCGGTCGGCCGGGGAGAGGATCAGCCCGGTGCCGTTCCTGGCGGCCTCGGCGACCTCGGCCTTCTCCGTGTCGCTGGTGCGGTCCAGGCCCCAGTACTGGACCAGCGCGCCCTCGGCCGGCTCGGCCCCGGCGAGCTGGTGCCAGCCGACGACCGTCTTGCCGTACTTGGCGACGACCGGCTGCACGCGCTTCATGAACGTCACGAAGTCCTCGTGCGGCGTGGAGTGCGCCTCGTCGCCGCCGATGTGCAGGTAGCGGCCGGGGGTGAGCGCGGCGAGTTCGCGCAGGACGTCGTCCACGAAGTCGTAGGTGACGTCCTTGTCCACGCACAGGGTGCTGAAGCCGACCTTGGTGCCGGTGTAGAGCGGGGGCGCCACGCCGTCGCAGTTCAGCTCCGCGTAGGAGGCCAGGGCGGCGTTGGTGTGGCCCGGCATGTCGATCTCGGGGATCACCTCCAGGTGGCGGGAGGCGGCGTAGCGGACGATCTCCTTGTAGTCCGCCTTGGTGTAGTGGCCGCCGGGCCCGCCGCCGACCTCGGTGGAGCCGCCGTAGGCGGCCAGCCGCGGCCAGGAGTCGATGGCGATGCGCCAGCCCTGGTCGTCGCTGAGGTGGAGGTGGAGCTTGTTGTACTTGTAGCGGGCGACGCGGTCGATGTAGCGCTTGACCTCGTCGACGGTGAAGAAGTGCCGGGAGACGTCGAGCATGGCGCTGCGCCAGGCGTAGCGCGGGGTGTCCTCGATGGTGCCGCCGGCGACCGGCCAGGGTCCGGGCTGCGCGGAGTCCTTCTCGACGGCCGGGGGCAGCAACTGGCGCAGGGTCTGGACGCCGTGGAAGAGGCCGGCGGCCTTGCGGGCGGTGATGGTGACGCCGGAGCGGCCGCTGTCCAGGCGGTAGCCCTCGTCCCCGTACGGGCCCTTGGCCAGGCGCAGTTGTATGCCGCCGTGGCCGTGGGTGGTGACGGGGAGCGGGTATCCGGTGGCGGGCCGCAGGAGGTCCGCGAGGTAGTCGCCGACGCGGCGGGCCTCGCGCGAGTCGTCGACGCGGATGTGGGTGCCGCGGGTGATGCGGTACGGGGCGCCGCCGGGGTCGACCGAGGCGGGGGCCGGGATCACCCGGTCGAGGGGCGTGGGTTCCGCGGCCGTGCTCCGGCCCGCCGAGGCTCCGGTGGTCATGGCGCCGACCGCCGCCACCAGCAGCAGCGAACCCAGCAGCCGGGTGATGCGGGGAGTCGTTCTGTGGTGCCGTCGATGAGGTCTCACGTGCGCGCTCCCTTCGCGATGAGTGCAATCAAGGTCTGCGCCCTGGGTGTTGGAGACAGGTGCGGACCACTCTCCCGCACCATCACCGCCCGCGGGAGCGATGAAACAATCCCCGCATGGCGGAAATCATCCAGAAGGACGGAACGTGGGTCTTCGACGGCGACACCCTGCGGCTGACCCCCGGGCGGGACAAGAACGTCGGTCTGCTCCGCAGGGAGCTGGGTGAACTGCTCGTGCCGCTGGCCGCGTTGGCGGGCATATCGTTCGAGCAGGGGAAGAAGGCGGGACGGCTCAGACTCCGGCTGCGGGACGGCGCCGACCCCCTGCTGCAGGCGACGGGCGGCCGGCTGACCGAGCCGCACGACCCGTACCAGCTCCTGGTGGAGCCCGACCGGTACGGCGTGGCCGAGTACGTCGTGGACGCGGTGCGCAACGCGCTGCTCCTCGAACAGGTCCCGTCCGGCCCCGTGGACGCCTACCTGCTGCCGGGGCCGTCGGTGCCGCTGTCGGTGTCGGCCGGGGACGGTGTCGCGAGCTTCGACGGGGAGCGGGTGCGCCTGGAGTGGAAGTGGCAGGCGGAGGACTCCAAGTCGGCCGCCGGGCCGCGCACCCTGCCGCTCGCCGACATCGTCGCCGTGGAGTGGCAGCCGACGGTGGGCCTGGAGAACGGCCACCTCCGCTTCACCGTGCGGGCGGCGCCGAGCAAGGTGCCGCCGAAGTACGACCCCAACGCGGTGGAGCTGTGGGGCTTCAAGCGGGACCCGCTGATGGCCCTGGTGGCCGCGGCCGTCCAGGCCCGCCTCCCGCACCCGGCCGCCCGCGCCGCCCAGGCGGACGCCCGCCCGGACGGGGAGCCGCCCGCGCCCGCTCCGTCCCCCGCCCCGGCCCCGGCCCCGGCCCCGGCCGCCGAGGACGACCACGACGCGCTGCTGCGCCGGCTGCGGGAGCTGGGCGAGCTGCACCGCTCCGGGGTACTCACGGACGAGGAGTTCACCCTGGCGAAGCAGGCGGTACTGAAGCGGATGTAGACACAGCGGCGCCGCGGACATCCTCACCCCTGCCCGATATCGGGCAGGATTCTTGCGCAAGAGTGTCCCTTGCCCCAGGATCTACCGGGTGCACGACGAACTCGTTGATCATCTGACGCGGTCCACCCCCCTGAGCCGGGGCGAGGCGCTGCGTGTGGTCCAGGACGTGCTCGCCTACTTCGACGAGACGACCGAGGAGTACGTCCGTCGCCGCCACCGCGAGCTCCAGGCCCAGGGTCTGGTGAACGCGACGATCTTCGAGCGGATCGAGGCGGAACTGAAATACCGCGCGGTCGCGCCCCCGGAGCTGTCGCTCCGTCAGCTACGCCGCATCGTCTACGGCTGAGCCGGCCGAGAAGGACACGAGGACACGTATACATGTGCGGAATCGTCGGATACATCGGCAAGCGTGACGTCGCCCCCCTGCTCCTGGAGGGCCTGCAGCGCCTGGAGTACCGCGGCTACGACTCGGCGGGCATCGTCGTCACCTCCCCGAAGGCGGCCGGCCTGAGGATGGTCAAGGCCAAGGGCCGGGTACGCGACCTGGAGGCCAAGGTCCCGGCGCGCTTCAAGGGCACCACCGGCATCGCCCACACCCGCTGGGCCACCCACGGCGCCCCCTCCGACGTGAACGCCCACCCGCACATGTCGGCCGACAACAAGGTCGCCGTCGTCCACAACGGCATCATCGACAACGCCGCCGACCTGCGCCGCAAGCTGGAGGCGGACGGCGTCGAGTTCCTCTCCGAGACCGACACCGAGGTCCTCGTCCACCTGATCGCCCGCTCCGAGGCCGTCAAGCTGGAGGACAAGGTCCGCGAGACCCTGCGGGTCATCGAGGGCACGTACGGCATCGCCGTGATGCACGCCAACTTCCCCGAGCGCATCGTCGTCGCCCGCAACGGCTCGCCGGTCGTCCTCGGCATCGGCGAGAAGGAGATGTTCGTCGCCTCGGACATCGCCGCGCTGGTCGCCCACACCCGGCAGATAGTCACGCTCGACGACGGCGAGATGGCCACCCTCAAGGCCGACGACTTCCGCACCTACACCACCGAGGGCACCCGCACCACGTCCGAGCCCACCACCGTGGAGTGGGAGGCCGCCTCCTACGACATGGGCGGCCACGACACCTACATGCACAAGGAGATCCACGAGCAGGCCGAGGCCGTGGACCGCGTGCTGCGGGGCCGGATCGACGACCGCTTCTCCACCGTGCACCTCGGCGGCCTCAACCTGGACGCCCGCGACGCCCGCGCCGTGCGCCGCGTGAAGATCCTCGGCTGCGGCACCTCGTACCACGCGGGCCAGATCGGCGCCCAGATGATCGAGGAGCTGGCCCGCATCCCCGCCGACGCCGAGCCGGCCTCCGAGTTCCGCTACCGCAACGCGGTCGTCGACCCCGACACCCTGTACATCGCCGTCTCCCAGTCCGGCGAGACCTACGACGTGCTGGCCGCCGTGCAGGAGCTGAAGCGCAAGGGCGCCCGGGTCCTCGGCATCGTCAACGTCGTGGGCTCGGCGATCGCCCGCGAGGCCGACGGCGGCATGTACGTGCACGCCGGACCCGAGGTGTGCGTGGTGTCCACCAAGTGCTTCACCAACACCTGCGTGGCCTTCGCGCTGCTCGCCCTGCACCTGGGCCGCACCCGCGACCTGTCGGTGCGCGACGGCAAGCGGATCATCGAGGGCCTGCGCAAGCTGCCCGCGCAGATCGAGGAGATGCTGAAGCAGGAGGAGGACGTCAAGAAGCTGGCCGCGCAGTACGCCGACGCCCGCTCGATGCTCTTCATCGGCCGTGTGCGGGGCTACCCGGTCGCCCGTGAGGCCTCCCTGAAGCTGAAGGAGGTCTCCTACATCCACGCCGAGGCCTACCCGGCCTCCGAGCTGAAGCACGGCCCGCTCGCCCTGATCGAGCCGGCCCTGCCGACGGTCGCGATCGTGCCGGACGACGACCTGCTGGAGAAGAACCGCGCGGCCATGGAGGAGATCAAGGCCCGCAGCGGTCCGATCCTCGCCGTCGCCCACCAGGAGCAGGAGAAGGCCGACCACACGATCGTCGTCCCGAAGAACGAGGACGAGCTGGACCCGATCCTCATGGGCATCCCGCTCCAGCTCCTCGCCTACCACACGGCGCTGGCCCTGGGCCGGGACATCGACAAGCCCCGCAACCTCGCCAAGTCGGTGACGGTGGAGTAGCCGGCGCCCGCCCGGTCAGGGAATGACCACCACGGGCCGCTTCGCCCGCTTGGCGAGGCGGCCCGCCACGGAGCCGAAGAGGCGGCCGACCAGACCGTGGCTGGAGCCCACGACGATGGCGTCCGCCTCGTACTCCCGCCCCACCTCCTCGAGTTCGTGGCAGATGTCGCCGCCGCGCTCGACCAGGATCCAGGGCACCTCGGCGAGGTAGTCCGCGCACGCCAGCTCCAGACCGAGCACCTCGGTGCGGTGGTCCGGCACGTCGACGAAGACCGGGGGTTCGCACCCGGCCCACACCGTGGTGGGCAGCCGGTTGGCGACGTGCACGATGACCAGGCCGGAGCCCAGTCGACAGGCCATGCCGATGGCGTAGGCGAGGGCGCGCTCGCTGGAGGTGGAGCCGTCGAAGCCGACGACGACGCCGTGCTTGAAGGCTGGGTCGCACGACTGGCGTGGCTCTTCGGCCGCCAGGGGCTCGGCCGCCGTAGGTTCGGCGACGGGCCGCTTGCGGTCCGCGGGTTCGAAGAATTCGTGACCGGCCATGGCTGTCTCGGCGTTTTTATCCTCTATGGGGGACAACAGTGTGCGGCGGAGCTGTGTGTCCGGGAATCGTCTTCCCAACCCCATACCCGGAAGGGTACGGCGGCACGCCTCCTTCGCCCAGATCCCGCGGAGGGTCCGCCGCGGGATTCCCCGGAGCATGCCCGAGAGGGCGCCCGTAACGCAATGGTTGCTGCTCTGTACAGGCGGTTTGCACGGGATTCAACTGTCCGTCACCGGTCGTGACCGAAGCGCCGCGCGGACGTTGATCTCCTTGCCGCCGTCCCAGGGAGCACCCGTGACCCGACCGCACCGCCCCGCCGAGCCGCCCTCCGGCCCGCCCCGCCGCGACGGCGCCACCGACCTCGTCCGCTGGGCGGCGTTCAGTTGCGTCCTCGTCCCCGTCGCACTCCTGTGGTACGGCGCCTCGTTCGCGGGCGCCGCCGGCACGGCCCTGGGCCTGGCCGCCGTCACCGGCGCGTGCCGTCTGCTGCTGCGGCGCTCCGAGCGTCGCGTCGCCCGGTCGCGCGCCTGCGGGGACGGGCGCCGCACGGGAAAAAACACACCGGTCGACTGACCGGTTTCCGCGCACAGTTCCGCTTCTTTTCAGCCAACTTCTGCGGGTGGCGCATCACCACCTCCCACCACCCCCCAACCCCCGTTCCACCTGCACGGACAGGGTCTCCGGACCCCTCCGCACCCTACGTGGATTGGCCACCGGCACAAGGCGCACTTCACAGGGGCGCCCCGGAGTGCAACGCTTCGTGATCGACTGCTTCACGCCAAGTTGCCATGTCGACAATGTCCCAAGTGCCGAACCAGCCACCTCGGCGCGACGGGACGCAGTAGATTCGATCTTGACCGTCTACGGCGGGGGACTCGTGCAGGACCGAGGGGAAACGTGTTGGAGCGACAGACCCGAAGGGTGAAGGGCGCCGCGACCACCGAGGGGGGCTTAGCAGGATGAGCCACGACTCCACCGCCGCGCCGGAAGCCGCGGCCCGGAAGCTCTCCGGGCGACGCCGCAAGGAGATCGTCGCGGTGCTGCTGTTCAGCGGCGGCCCCATCTTCGAGAGTTCCATACCGCTGTCGGTGTTCGGCATCGACCGCCAGGACGCCGGCGTGCCCCGCTACCGGCTGCTGGTGTGCGCCGGCGAGGAGGGTCCGCTACGGACCACGGGCGGCCTCGAACTCACTGCGCCGCAGGGCCTGGAGGCGATCTCCCGCGCGGGCACCGTCGTCGTGCCGGCCTGGCGGTCGATCACCTCGCCGCCGCCGGACGATGCGCTCGACGCCCTGCGCCGGGCGCACGAGGAGGGGGCGCGCATCGTCGGACTGTGCACGGGCGCCTTCGTCCTCGCGGCGGCGGGCCTGCTGGACGGCCGCCCCGCCACCACGCACTGGATGTACGCACCGACGCTGGCCAAGCGCTACCCGTCGGTGCACGTGGACCCGCGCGAGCTGTTCGTGGACGACGGCGACGTGCTGACGTCCGCGGGCACCGCGGCCGGGATCGACCTGTGCCTGCACATCGTGCGCACGGACCACGGCAACGAGGCGGCCGGTGCGCTGGCCCGCCGCCTGGTGGTCCCCCCGCGCCGCAGCGGCGGCCAGGAGCGCTACCTGGACAGGTCTTTACCGGAGGAGATCGGCGCCGACCCGCTCGCCGAGGTCGTCGCCTGGGCGCTGGAGCACCTCCACGAGCAGTTCGACGTGGAGACGCTGGCCGCGCGCGCCTACATGAGCCGCCGCACCTTCGACCGCAGGTTCCGCTCGCTGACGGGCAGCGCCCCGCTCCAGTGGCTGATCACCCAGCGGGTCCTGCAGGCGCAGCGGCTCCTGGAGACGTCGGACTACTCGGTGGACGAGGTCGCCGGCCGCTGCGGCTTCCGCTCGCCGGTCGCCCTGCGCGGCCACTTCCGCCGCCAGTTGGGTTCGTCCCCGGCCGCCTACCGCGCCGCCTACCGGGCCCGCCGGCCCCAGGGCGACCGCCAGCCCGACCAGGACACCGCGGGCGCCGCACGCCCCCTGCCCCCGTCCGACCCGCCGGCCGCCCTCCCCCCGGAGACCGCGGTCCCGTTCCAGTCCCGCCGCACGGCGACGCCGCTGCCGGCGGGCACGGCCGGCGTCCCCGGGCAACGCAGCGCACCGTGACGTGACGCCGCCCTCGAACGCCGGGCGGGGCGGCTCAGCCCGTCCGGCGTTCGAGGACGAGGCCCGTTCAGGGCCGAAGCGGGGGCCCGGGGGCGGCAGCCCCCGTGACGTCCGCACCGACGCCGGGGACCGGCGAACGGGCACCCCCCGTACAGTGGCCGCATGAACGATCGCATGGTGTGGATCGACTGCGAGATGACCGGCCTCTCGCTGTCCGACGACGCGCTCATCGAGGTTGCCGCCCTCGTCACCGACTCCGAGCTGAACATCCTCGGCGAGGGTGTCGACATCGTCATCCGCCCGCCGGACCGCGCCCTGGAGACGATGCCGGAGGTGGTGCGCGAGATGCACACCGCGTCCGGACTGCTCGCCGAGCTGGACGGCGGCACGACCCTCGCGGACGCCGAGGCCCAGGTGCTGGCCTATGTGCGCGAGCACGTGAAGGAACCCGGCAAGGCGCCCCTGTGCGGCAACTCCGTCGGCACCGACCGCGGCTTCCTGCTGCGCGACATGGCCGCGCTGGAGAGCTACCTGCACTACCGGATCGTCGACGTCTCATCGATCAAGGAGCTGGCCCGCCGCTGGTACCCGCGGGCGTACTTCAACAGCCCCGAGAAGAACGGCAACCACCGCGCGCTCGCCGACATCCGCGAGTCCATCGCCGAGCTGCGCTACTACCGCGAGGCGGTGTTCGTCCCGCAGCCCGGCCCCGACTCCGACACGGCCAAGGCGATCGCCGCCAAGCACGTCGTACCGGCCGGGTAGGGCGGCGGGACCGTCGGCGGCGGCGTGCGGAAAGCCGGGCGCGAGCACCCCTTCGGACCCTGTACACTTTTTCTCAGCCGGTCGGGAAACCCCGCTACGCGGGATTCGAGCACCGGCCTTGGTGGGTGTAGCTCAGCTGGTAGAGCACCTGGTTGTGGTCCAGGTGGCCGCGGGTTCAAGTCCCGTCACTCACCCTGAGTGATCAGCCGGTGATTCTCGTAAGAGAGTCACCGGCTGATCGCGTTGGAGCCCGTACAAGGGCACATGCGCCGACGGCACCGCACCGCCCAAGGCACGGCCCCGCCGGTCCTCACCTCACGACGACCGCCGCTCCACCAGCTCCGTCGCCAGCACCACCTGGTGCCGCCCCAGCCCGCGCGAGGCGACCGGCCTGCGGTCGGCGATCTCGGCCAGCAGCAGGTCGATCATCGCGCGGCCCATCTCCTCGATCGGCTGGCGCACGCTGGTGAGCGGCGGCTCCATGTGCCGGGCGATCGCCGAGTCGTCGTAGCCGACCAGCGCCACGTCGTCCGGGATGCGCCGGCCCGCCTCGCGCAGGACCTGGCCCGCACCGGCCGCGGTGACGTCCGAGGCCGCGAAGACCGCGTCGACGTCGGGGTGGCGGCGCAGCAGCTCCGCCATCGCGCGGCGCCCGCCCTCCTCGGTGAAGTCGCCCGGTTCGATCAGCCCCTCGTCCACCTCGTGGCCCGCGTCGCGCAGGGCGTCGCGGTAGCCGTCGACGCGCCGCTGGGCGCCGTAGACGGCGAGGTGACCGGTGATGTGGGCGATCCGGCCGCGCCCGCCGGACAGCAGGTGCTCGACGGCCGAGCGTGCGCCGCCGTAGTTGTCGGAGTCCACCGACGCCAGCGGCTCGGCGGCCGAACGCGGGCCGCTGATCACCGCGGGGATCTCGAGCTGGGTCAGCAGGTCGGGCAGCGGGTCGTCGGCGTGCACCGACACCAGCAGGACGCCGTCCACCCGGTGCGCCGCGAGGTACTGGGCGAGGCGCGCCCGCTCCCGGTCGCTGCCCGCGAATATCAGCAGGAGCTGCATCTCGGTGTCGGACAGCTCGGAGCCGACGCCCTTGAGCATGTCCGAGAAGTACGGCTCGGCGAAGAACCGGGTCTCCGGCTCGGGCACCACCAGGGCGATCGCGTCCGTGCGGTTGGCCGCCAGCGCGCGGGCCGCCGTGTTCGGGACGTAGCCGAGTTCCTCGACCGCCGCCTCGACCGCCGCCCGGGTCGCGTCACTCACCCGGGGGGAGCCGTTGATCACGCGGGAGACCGTGCCGCGGCCGACGCCCGCGCGTGCCGCCACCTCTTCGAGGGTGGGCCGGCCACCGCTCCGCCCACGCACTCCGTGGCTTGCCATCGGCTCCGCCTCCCGTCGTTCCCCGCACTCTGCGGCTGGCCTGGAATTTAACAGGCCGGTCGGGTGTAATGACCGACTCCGGCCGCCCCGCCGACCGCACGGGAGTGTCTCCGTGCCGCGCGCAACGTCCAGTTAACAGGCCGATAACTGAACGCAATTCGTCGCGTCCGCTCCCTTGACACCCCCGCCCGGACCCGCGAATCTTCAACACATCACTTGTGGGAGCGCTCCCACACTACCTGGCACATACATATCCCGCACGTTCCCCGCCCGAGCCGCAGCGACGAACGAAACACATGAAGCAGCGGGCCCAACCATGTAGTTGGCCGGGGGGTCGGCACGTCAGGGCAACAGGAGGACGCACATGCGAGCAGCACGCAGAGGATCGGCCCGCAAGGTGGTGGTCATGGCGGCCATCGCGTCGCTGGGCGCCGGGCTGCTGGCCGGCTGCGCCGACGACGGGAAGGACGAGGACAGCTCGTCGTCGGGCGACAGCAGCGGCAAGACCACGATCACCCTCGGTCTGTTCGGGACGATGGGCTTCAAGGAGGCCGGTCTCTACGAGGAGTACGAGAAGCTCAACCCGGACATCAAGATCGAGGAGAACGTCACCGAGCGGAACGAGAACTACTACCCCGCTCTGGTCAACCACCTCACCACCAACAGCGGCCTCCAGGACGTGCAGGCGATCGAGGTCGGCAACATCGCCGAGGTCGTCGCCACCCAGGCGGACAAGTTCGTGGACATGTCCAAGGCCGAGGGCGTCAAGAAGGACAACTGGCTGGACTGGAAGTGGCAGCAGGGCACCACCAAGGACGGCGCCACGATAGGTCTCGGCACGGACATCGGCCCGATGGCCATCTGCTACCGCAAGGACCTCTTCGAGAAGGCGGGCCTGCCGACGGACCGCGAAGAGGTCTCCAAGCTGTGGGCCGGGGACTGGAAGAAGTTCGTCGCGGCCGGCGAGCAGTACAAGAAGGGTGCCGGCAAGGACACCTACTTCATGGACTCCCCCGGCGGTCTGATCAACGCCATCCTCAGCAGTGAGAAGGAGAAGTTCTACAACGCCGCCGGCGAGGTGGTCTACAAGACCAACCCGGCCGTGAAGAGCGCCTTCGACCTGACCGCCGAGGCCGCCGAGAAGGGCCTGGTCCAGTCGCAGACCCAGTTCCAGCCGGCCTGGGACCAGACCGTCTCCAACAGCCTGTTCGCCACCGTGGCGTGCCCGCCGTGGATGCTCGGCACCATCAAGGGCAAGTCGAAGCCCGAGTCGGCCGGCAAGTGGGACGTGGCCCAGGCCCCCAAGTCCGGCAACTGGGGCGGCACCTTCCTGGGCGTGCCGAAGAGCGGCAAGCACGTGAAGGAGGCCCAGAAGCTGATCACCTGGCTGACGGCGCCCGAGCAGCAGGCCAAGCTGTTCGCCGTGCAGGCCAGCTTCCCGAGCGCCCCGGCCACGTACACGATGTCCGAGGTCACCGGCGGCAAGAACGAGATGACCGGTGACGCGCCGATCGGCAAGGTCTTCGCCAAGGCCGCCGAGGCCATCCCGAGCCAGGTCATCGGCCCGAAGGACCAGATCATCCAGCAGGGTCTGACCGACAACGGCGTCATCCTCGTCACCCAGGGCAAGTCGGCCAAGGCGGCCTGGGACAACGCCGTGAAGACCATCGACAACAACCTGGAGAAGTGACCGGAATGACCACCCGGCACGACACCGCCGCGTCCCCCGTCGAGGGGGGCGCGGCCCCGGGCCGCCCGCCCGGCGGCAGGGCGGCCGCCGAGGCCGACCACAAGAGGCGGGAGAAACTCTCCCGGCGCTGGCAGCGGGACATCCGCTGGAGCCCGTACGCGTTCGTCTCGCCGTTCTTCCTGCTCTTCCTCGCCTTCGGCCTCTTCCCGCTGATCTACACCGGCTGGGCCTCGCTGCACACGGTGGAGCTGACCGCGCCCACCGACATGAAGTGGACGGGCCTGGACAACTACACCCGCATCTTCGACGACGAGTTCTTCTGGAACGCGGCGAAGAACACGCTGTGGATCGGCATCCTCTCCACGGTGCCGCAGTTGCTGATGGCGATGGGCCTCGCGCACATCCTCAACTACAAGCTGCGCGCCTCGACCTTCTACCGGGTCGTGATGCTGGCGCCGTACGCGACCTCGATCGCGGCGGCCTCGCTGGTCTTCGTGCTGCTCTTCGGCCGTGACTACGGCATGATCAACTGGTTCCTCGACCTGGTGGGACTGGACAAGATCGACTGGCAGAACGGCTCGTGGGCGTCGAAGTTCGCGGTGTCCTCCATCGTCATCTGGCGCTGGACGGGCTACAACGCGCTGATCTACCTGGCCGCGATGCAGGCGATCCCGCAGGATCTGTACGAGTCGGCGGCGCTGGACGGCGCCAGCCGCTGGCGGCAGTTCATCCACGTCACGCTCCCCTCGCTGCGCCCGACGATCCTGTTCACCGTCGTCGTGTCGACCATCGGTGCCTCGCAGGTCTTCGGCGAGCCGCTGCTGTTCGACGCGAACAAGGGTGCCTCGGGCGGTTCCCAGCACCAGTTCCAGACGCTCGGCCTGTACCTGTACGAGCAGGGCTGGGTCAACCAGCACCTGGGCCGCGCCTCCGCGATCGCCTGGGCGATGTTCCTGATCCTCATCGTGATCGGGATCCTGAACGCCGTCATCTCGCGCCGGCTGCGCGCCAGTAGTTAAGGAGAACCGGCCGTGACGACGACCATGACGAAACCCCCGGCCGACGCGGCACCCGAGCCGTCCCGCAAGGGCAGGGGCCGACGCGGCTCCAAGGCCTCCCGGGCCGGCGGGCACCTGCACGCGGGGCCGATCGCCTACATCATCCTCGCCCTGTTCACCATCGGCTCGCTGTTCCCGCTGGTGTGGACGGCGATCGCCGCCTCGCGCGACAACCAGCGGCTCGCCCAGACGCCGCCGCCCTTCTGGTTCGGCGGCAACCTGTTCGACAAGCTGGAGATCGCCTGGAACGACGCCAACCTCGGCGAGGCGTTCTTCAACACCACCATCGTGGCGGGCACTTCGGCGCTCACCATCGTGTTCCTGTCGACGATCGCCGGGTTCGCCTTCGCCAAGCTCCGCTTCCGCGGGCGGGGCGCGCTGATGCTGATCGTGATCGGCACGATGATGGTGCCGCCGCAGCTCAGCATCATCCCGCTGTACATGCTGGTCGCGAAGCTGGACTGGTCCGACCAGCTCCAGGCGGTGATCCTGCCGTCCCTGGTGAACGCGTTCGGCGTGTTCTTCATGCGGCAGTACCTGCTCCAGGCACTGCCCGACGAGATCATCGAGGCCGCGCGCGTCGACGGCGCCAGCAGTTGGCGCGTGGTGTGGCACGTGGTGTTCCCGGCGGCGCGGCCCGCGATGGCCGTGCTCGGCATGCTGATGTTCGTGCAGGCCTGGAACGACTTCCTGTGGCCGTTCCTCGTCCTGACGCAGAACGGCAGTCCCACCGTGCAGGTCGCCCTCGCCGGACTCGGCCGCGGCTACACCCCGGACCAGTCCCTGATCATGGCGGGCGCGCTGCTGGGCACGCTGCCGCTGCTCCTGGTGTTCGCGATCTTCGGCAAGCAGATCGTGGGCGGCATCATGCAGGGCGCCGTCAAGGGCTGACAGCCCGCCTCCTCGCCCTCGGGGGCCGGGTCACCGCCGCCCCGGCCCCGGTACGGGTGGTCACCGCCCGGCTTCCCCCCTCGTCCCTCCACCCCGTCGGTCCCACCGGCCGGACTTGCCCCGGCCGGGACGACCCCGCCACGAACCCTCTATGGGAGCGCTTCCATGCCTGAGTCCGCAACGCCGGTGACCCCGGTGACCTTCCCCCCCGCCTTCCTGTGGGGCGCCGCCACCTCGGCGTACCAGATCGAGGGCGCGGTGCGGGAGGACGGCCGTACCCCCTCGATCTGGGACACCTTCAGCCACACCCCCGGGAAGACGGCCGGCGGGGACACCGGTGACATCGCTGTCGACCACTACCACCGCTACCGCGACGACGTGGCGCTGATGAAGGACCTGGGTCTCGGCGCCTACCGCTTCTCGATCTCCTGGCCCCGGGTGCAGCCGACCGGCCGCGGGCCCGCCGTCCAGCGCGGCCTGGACTTCTACCGCCGCCTGGTGGACGAGCTGCTGGCCGCCGGGATCAAGCCGGCCGTCACCCTCTACCACTGGGACCTGCCGCAGGAGCTGGAGGACGCGGGCGGCTGGCCCGAGCGGGAGACGGCCTACCGCTTCGCCGAGTACGCGCAGATCGTCGGCGAGGCGCTCGGCGACCGGGTGGAGCAGTGGATCACGCTGAACGAGCCGTGGTGCGCCGCCTTCCTGGGCTACGCCTCCGGCGTGCACGCCCCCGGCCGCACCGACCCGGCGGCCGCGCTGCGCGCCGCGCACCACCTGAACCTGGCGCACGGCCTGGGCACGGTGGCGCTGCGCTCGGTGATGCCGGCCCGCAACTCGGTGGCGATCAGCCTCAACACCTCCGTGGTGCGGCCGCTGTCGCAGAGCCCGGCGGACCTGGCGGCGGCGCGGAAGATCGACGACCTGTCGGGCGGGATCTTCCACGGCCCGATCCTGCACGGTGCCTACCCGCAGACCCTCCTGGAGGCGACCGCCCCGGTGTCGGACTGGTCGCACGTCCAGGACGGCGACCTGGGCCGGATCCGCCAGCCGATCGACGCCATCTGCCTCAACTACTACACGCCCACCGTGGTGTCGGCCGCCGACGCCGACTCCCGCGCCCCGCGCGCCGACGGCCACGGGGCCAGCGACCACTCGCCGTGGCCCGCCGCGGACGACGTGGCGTTCCACCAGCCGCCGGGCGAGCGCACGGAGATGGGCTGGAGCGTCGACCCGTCCGGCCTGCACGAGCTGATCATGCGCTACCACCGCGAGGCCCCCGGCACCCCGCTGTACATCAGTGAGAACGGCGCGGCCTACGACGACAAGCCCGGCGCGGACGGCTCGGTCCACGACCCCGAGCGGGTCGCCTACCTGAACGGCCACCTCACGGCGGTCCGGCAGGCCATCGCCGACGGCGCCGACGTCCGCGGCTACTACCTGTGGTCGCTGCTGGACAACTTCGAGTGGGCGTACGGCTACGAGAAGCGCTTCGGCGCGGTGTACGTCGACTACGCGTCACAGCAGCGCACCCCGAAGTCGAGCGCCCTGTGGTACGGGCGGGCGGCCCGCACCGGAACGCTGCCGCCGGTGGACGCGGCCGAGTAGGCCCCGCGGCGGGCACGGGGACGAAGGCTGCGGGGCGCGGCGCCCGGGGGGACGCCGCGCCCCGCGCACGGGACCGGTGGCGCGGGAGTGACCGGGCCGCTGGGCAGGCCCCGCGGCCCGCCCGGGGATTCAGTGGCCGCGGCCCGCCCGGGCCGCCGGTGTCCGCTCCTCCCCCGGTGTCCGCTCCGCCCCCGGCGCCTGCGTACGGCCCTGCCTGCGCCGGCGTACGGCTCCCCGGTGGCCGCGCCGCTCCGGTGCCGTCCGCCCGTCGAGCTGGATCCAGATCCGCACCTCGGTCCCGCCCAGCACGGAGGAGCCGACTCGTACGTCGCCGCCGGTCGACTCCGCCATCCGGCGCACGATGTCCAGGCCGAGCCCGGTCGAGCCGTCGGTGCCCGAGCCCCGGCCGCGGGCCAGCGCCGCCTCGGGGTCGGCTATGCCGGGGCCCGCGTCCGAGACCAGCACGATCACCGCGTCCTCGCCGTTGTGCAGGTCGACCGCGAAGGCGGTGCCCTCGGCGGTGTGCCGGAAGACGTTGCCGAGCAGCGCGTCGAGCGAGGCGGCCAGGTCGGCACGGGCCACGGGTATGCGCACCGGCCGGTCGGCCCCGGCCACCCGCCACTTGCGGCCCTCGTCCTCGGCCAGCGCCGACCAGAACCCCATGCGCTCCCGGACCACCTCGGCCGCGTCGCACCCGGCGCCGGGACCGGCGGCCGCCGTCTGCGGCTTGGCGTCCCGGGCGGTACGGATGATGGTGTCGACCTCACGCTCCAGTTGCTCGACGGCGGCCCGGGTCTGCTCGGCGGCCGGACCCTCGCCCAGCGAGGCGGCGTTGAGCCGCAGCACGGTGAGCGGAGTGCGCAGCCGGTGGGACAGGTCGGCGGCCAGTTCCCGCTCGTTGGCCAGGAGTTGGACGACCTGGTCGGCCATGGAGTTGAACGCGACGGCGGCGCGCCGCAGTTCGTCCGGCCCTTCCTCCGGGACCCGCGCCCCCAGCCTGCCCTCCCCCAGTTCGTGCGCCCCGTCGACCAGGCGCCGCGCGGGCTGCACCATCCGTACGCCCAGCCGGTCGGCGACCGCGACCGAGCCGACGATCAGGGCGGCGCCGACCGCCGCGAGCACCGCCCAGGCCGTGCCCACGCCGTTGGTCACCGCGGACTCGGGGACGAACACCTCGACGACGGCGATCTCGCCGGAGCTGAGGGCGACCGGCTGCAGCAGGCTGAAGCCGCCGTCCACCTCGGTGGTGGAGGCCCGTCCCATCTCCCGCACGGCGGCGATGTCCCGGTCGGTGGCACGCTGCCGGCCGAGGTCGGTGGCGTCCCCGCGCCGGTCCCCGGGCGCCGGTATGTGCACGGCCATCCCGCTGTCCGAACCGGCGGAGGCGACGACGCGTTCCAACTGTTCGCGGTCGGTGGTGATGGACAGGGCCGGCGCGACGGCGGCGGCCTCCCGTTCGGCGCCCGCGAAGGCGCGGTCGCGGGCCATCTCGCGGATGACGAGTCCGAGGGGCACGGCGAAGGCAACCACGACCATCGCGGTGACCGCGAGCGAGACCTTGACCAGGGCCCATCTCATCGGAGCGGCTCCCGTCGCGGTGGCTCCAGCTTCACGCCGACGCCGCGCAGGGTGTGCAGGTAACGCGGCCGGGCGGCGGTCTCGCCCAGCTTGCGGCGCAGCCAGGACAGGTGGACGTCGATGGTCTGGTCGTCGCCGTAGGACTGCTGCCAGACCTCGGCGAGCAGCTCCCTGCGGGGGACGACGACGCCGGGCCGCCCGGCCAGGAAGGCGAGCAGGTCGAACTCGCGGCGGGTCAGGTCCAGTTCACCCCCGTCCAGTTCGGCCCGGCGGCGCAGCGGGTCGACGGTGAGGCCGCCGACCCTGAGGACGGCCGGCGGTGCCGCCTCGGCCGGGCCGCCGCGCGCCCGGCGCAGTACGGCCGCCATCCGGGCCGAGAGGTGCTCGGCGGAGAACGGTTTGGTGAGGTAGTCGTCCGCGCCCGCGTTCAACAGCCGTACGACCTCCGCCTCGTCGTCCCGGGCGGTGGCGACGATCACCGGTACGTCGGTGATGCCGCGCAGCATCTTCAGCGCCTCGGAGCCGTCCAGGTCGGGCAGTCCGAGGTCCAGGACCACCACGTCGAACCGGACATGGGCGACCTCGCGCAGCGCCTCCAGTGCCGTGCCGACGCTGCGCACGGTGTGCGAGGCGTCGGTGAGCTGCCGGATGAGCGCCGAGCGTACGAACTGGTCGTCCTCGACCACGAGCACACTTGCCATGGGCGGCACCGTACGCCATGCGGGCCGAGCCGTCCGGAGCCTGTGGACAACTCCGCCGGGGCCCGGATCACACGGCGTTGGGGCGACACGCGTGGGGCGGGTGGGGCAGGATGACCGCGATGCGCAGAGGACTCGTCCACGTGATCGCCTGGCTGCTCGCCACCGGCGCCGCGGTCACCCTGTCGTGGTGGGGCGTCCACACGGTGATGGCGGGCACGGCCTACGACCCGCCCCGCGCGCTGCCCATCACGGCCGCCGACGCGAACGTGCGGGACGGCGGGGGCGAGGGCGAGGAGGGGAAGTCCCTGGCCTCGTCCACCAGCCGGCCCTCGCCCCCGCCCCCGCCGTCGGACAGCGCCTCGCCGGCGCCGGGCGGAACGCCGCGTGCGCCCGGCCCCGCCCCGTCGCGCACCGCGCCCTCCACCGCACCGGCCGCGGAACCGGCGGCCCCCTCCCCCGCCCCTTCGGGCCGGGTCAGGAGCTACGACACGGACGGGGGCCGCGCGGTCTTCGAGTTCGGCGCGTCGTCCGCGTCCCTGGTGTCGGCGACGCCGGGCGCGGGCTGGTCGATGCAGGTGTGGAAGACGGAGTCGTGGATCCGGGTGGAGTTCACCTCGGGCGCCGACCGGGTGTCGGTGTTCTGCACCTGGCACGACAGCCCGCCGCGGGTGGAGATCGGCGGCTACTGAGCCGACGCGCCCGCCCGGGGGCTCACGTGAAGACCGACTCGGGCGGCGCCGGCGAGTCCACCGCCGCCGCGTCCGTCACGGGCCGGGCGCCGCCGGTGAAGTCGGTGAGCGCCCGGCCGTGTTCCACGCGCGCGGGGTGCGGGTCGGAGGCGGCACGGCGGGTGAGTTCGGCGACCGGCAGCGGGTGGTCGGCGGCGACCAGGATCGCGTTGCCGAAGCGCCGGCCGCGCAGGACGGCCGGGTCGGCGACGAGCGCGAGTTCGGCGAACCGGGCGGCGGCGGTGGCGATCTGGCCGCGCAGGTGGGCGAGCGGCGGGCCGTCGGCGAGGTTGGCGGCGTAGACACCGCCGGGCGCGAGCGCGCGCCGCACCTCGTCGAGGAACTCGGCGGAGGTCAGGTGGGCCGGCGTACGGGCCCCGTCGAAGACGTCCGCGACGACGAGGTCCGCCCAGCCGTCGGGCACCTTGGCGAGTCCCGCGCGGGCGTCGGTGGAGCGCACCCGTATCCGCGCGCCGGGGTCCAGGGGAAGCTCCCGGCGCACCAGTTGGACGAGGGCGGCGTCGCGCTCGACCACCTGCTGGGTGGAGCGGGGGCGGGTCGCGGCGACGTAGCGGGCGAGGGTGAGGGCGCCCCCGCCGAGGTGCACGGCCCGCACCGGCCTGCCCGCGGGGGCGGCCAGGTCGATGACGTGGCCGATGCGGCGCTGGTAGTCGAAGGACAGGTACGCCGGGTCGTCGAGGTCGACGTGCGACTGCGGGGCGCCGTCGATCAGCAGCGTCCGGGCCCGGGGCCGGTCCCGGTCGGGCACCAGCTCCGCGCGCCCTCCGTCGACGTCCTGGGCGACGGTTTCCGCGGCAGCGCGCCCACGCCGGGCGTTCCTGGACTTTCCCATCGGCCCATTGTCGGACATCGCACGGGCGGACGAACGCCCGGCCGCCCGGCAGACGACCGTCCGGCAGACGACCATCCGGCAGACGGCGGATGCGCCCCAGCCACCCGGCAGACGGGCGGAACGCCCGTGCGGCAGACGGCGGGCGCCCGCAGGCGGCGGAACGCCCGTCCGGCAGGCGGCCGGATGCTCAGCGGCAACTGTCCGCGGCCCTGATCAGCCGGGCCGCCTCGTCGAGCGCGGCCCGCAGGACGGCGGGGTCGGTCGCCAGGTCCGCGTCGCCGGGCGGCAGCAGCCAGTCGGAGCCCTCCAGGGGCGGTTCGGGCTCCGGGACGATGCCCAGTCCCCGGCCGTCCGTCTCCGTGCAGGTGCTGCCCGGCACGTCCCAGGCGGCGGCGGTGCCCGGCGGCACCAGGAAGCCGAGGGTGTCGCAGCCGTCGTCGTGGAGCACCGAGCCCACCCCCTCACCGGCTCCCCGCCTGATGATGTCGACCGCCTCCAGACCCTGCCGGGCCGGCACGGTGACGACGTCACAGGCGTCGCAGGGGGGAACGCTGATGCTGGTGTCCATCCCGGCCTCCACCACGGAACTCCTCCTCGGACGAGCGGATCGGGAGTCGGGGGCCTCCCGGTCCGTCCGGTTCAACGCGGCGGAGCGTCAACGGCTACGGCACACGGCCGTCACAAAGGATGGCACTTCATGGCAGATCGTGGATGAGATATCCGGTTTGTAGCCAAACAGCGCGTGGCGGATCCGTCACAGCCGGTACGTTCTTGCTCGCCGGACACAGGGACCGCGCGCTCGCGCCGTCCCCCCGGCATGGTTCGACGGTTCGCACGAGAGGACCCGGCCATGGCGTCGTCAACGGTGACCTCCGCCCAGCCAGAACGGCCCCCGCGGCCGAACCTCGCCTTCAGGCGGTTGCGCGGCAAGCGCTCCCCGGCGGAGTTCGCGGCGGCGGTCCGCCGGGCCGCGCGCGAGATCGGTGAGCGGGTGAGCTGTGACGCCCGCTACGTCGGCCGGGTCGAGGCGGGCGAGATCCGCTGCCCCAACTACGCCTACGAGCGGGTGTTCCTGCACATGTTCCCCGGCCGCACCCTCACCGACCTGGGGTTCGCGCCCCGCTCGTCGGTACGCGGCCGGCAGGCGCGCCCCACCGGTGAGTCGCGGGGGGCCGGTGAGCCGTACGAGAGGCACGACACGCGAGACGTCCCAGACACGCAAGACCCGTACGAAGAGCACGACAACACCGAGGAGAGCGACGTGCTGCGTCGCGCATTCATGACGGGCGGTGCCACGATGGCAGCCGCCTCGCTGGCCCCCCTGGGGCTCGCCCTCGACGCCGCTGCGGCCGGCCGCCCCACGCGCCGGGCGGGCGCGGGCCAGGCCGGGGCCCTCGAAGAGGCCGTCCGCCGGATCAGGCTGCTGGACGACCGGCACGGCGCGGACGGCCTCTACCGGCGCGCGGCGGCCCCGCTGCGTACCGCGTACGCGCTCCTGGACGCCGGCGCGTCCCGGCAGGCGACCGCGGACCGGCTCTGCACGGGCGCCGGTGAACTGGCGATCTCGGTGGGCTGGCTGGCGCACGACTCGGGGCGCTTCGACGACGCGCGCTCCCACTACGCCGAGGCCCTCGCCACCTCCCGGATGAACGGCGACGCGGGCCTGGAGGCGCACGCCTTCTGCAACATGGCGTTCCTGGCCCGGGACGCCGGCCGCCCCCGCGAGGCGGTACGGGCGGCCCAGGCCGCGCAGCGTGCCGCCCGTCCGCTCGGCTCCGACCGGCTGATGTCCCTGCTCGCGCTGCGCGAGGCGGGCGGCTGGGCGGGGCTCGCGGACCGGACCGGCTGCGAGCAGGCGCTGATCCGCGCGCAGACGTTCTTCGCGCGGGGCTCCTCGGACGCCGACCCCGAGTGGATGAGCTTCTACGGCGAGGCCGAGCTGGAGGGACTGGAGGCCCAGTGCTGGTCCACCCTGGGCGACTGGCCCCGGGCCGCCCGGCACGCGCGGCGGGCGGCGGACCTCCAGGACCCGCACTTCGCCCGGAACCTCGCGCTGTACTCGGCGGAGCTGGCGGACGACCTGGCCCGCGGCGGCCGCCCCGACGAGGCGGCGGACGCCGGCATGCGGGTCCTGGACCTGCTGGGCGAGGTCCAGTCCTCCCGCATCCACACGATGCTGGCGGGCACGTCCCGCGTCCTGCTCCCCCACCGCCGCACCCCGACGGTCTCCGCCTTCCTGGACCGCCACGGGGCGCTGCCCAGACCGGCGTGACGGCGAGGGCCGCCGCCGGGTTCGCCGGAGGGGCGCTCGATGCGGCGTGACGGGAGTGCCTCCTGCGCCCGCCGTACCGTCCCCGGGGGCAGCTCCCGGGCCGTTGGGGCACTGGGGAGGCACGACGGCCCGCGGCGGCGGAACCGTCAGCCGGCCAGGTGCCCCACGTCGTTCCAGCTCTCCACGGCCGGCTCCCCGTACGCCCACCCCAGCACCGACAGCGACGTGGGGTTCAGCCGTATCCGCGCCCCGAACGACACCGGCAGCCCCAGCCACCGCGCCCCGATCGCCCGCAGAATGTGCCCGTGGGCGAAGACGAGCACGTCCCGCTCGGCCTCCCGGGCCCACGCCACCACCTCGTCCGCGCGCGCGGTGACGTCCGCCACGCTCTCCCCCTCGGGCACGCCGTCCCGCCAGATCAGCCAGCCGGGCCGCACGGCCTGGATCTCGTCCGGCGTCTTGCCCTCGTACGCGCCGTAGTCCCACTCCATCAGCGTGTCCCACGCGCGTGCGCGCTCGCCGAAGCCCGCCAGCTCGCAGGTCTCGCTCGCGCGCACCAGCGGGCTGGTCCGCACCTCCACGCCGTCCAGCCCGTCCAGCGGCGCCCGGTGCAGCCGCTCGCCGAGCAGTTTCGCGCCCCGCCGGCCCTCCTCCAGGAGCGGCACGTCGGTCCTGCCGGTGTGTCTGCCGGACAGGGACCACTCCGTCTGTCCGTGCCGGGCCAGCAGAATGCGCGGTGCCATGAAGGGGCCTTTCCGGGAGAAATGTCTGGGAGGACGTCTCCATCATCCCGTACCGTCCGTGCGGGCAACCCGAGGGGCGGCGCCCGCGTCTTTCCGGTCCGAGGGCACTTCGCCGCGCGGACCCGGCGAGGCCGTAGAGTGGCTCGCCCGTGTCCGTCCGGGCGCACGAGTGAACGAGAAGCGAGAAGGGGGAGGGCGATCGGATTGGCGCGCACCGAGAAACCGGGCAGCGAGGCGGCCCCGAAGACTCGGCTGCGCTGGTGGACCGAGCTGCCGCTCATCGTCCTCGTGTACGCCTGTTACAGCGCCGGGCGCCTGCTCGTGCGGGGCGACGTCTCCGACGCCGTCGACCACGGGCTGGCCATCCTGGACGTCGAGAAGGCGCTCTTCCTCAACGCGGAGCACCCCCTCAACCGGCTCTTCACCAGGGAACCGTGGATCGGCGTCCCGGCGGACTTCTGGTACGCGTCGCTGCACTACCTGGTCACCCCGGCGGTCCTGGTGTGGCTGTTCCGCTCCCGCGCGGTGCGCTACCGGGCCGCCCGCACCTGGCTGATGACGTCCACGTTCATCGGCCTCATCGGCTTCACCCTCCTGCCGACCTGCCCGCCCCGGCTGCTGGACGCCTCGCACGGCTTCGTCGACACGATGGCCCAGTACAGCTCGTACGGCTGGTGGGGCGGCGCGGCGAGCGCACCGCGCGGCATGGGCGGCATGACCAACCAGTACGCGGCGATGCCGAGCCTGCACGTGGGCTGGGCGCTGTGGTGCGGGGTGATGCTGTGGCGCCACGGCGGCACCCGCCTGTCGAAGGTGGCCGCCGTCGTCTACCCCCTGGGCACCACGATCGTGGTGATGGGCACCGCGAACCACTACTTCCTGGACGCGGTGGCCGGTGCCGCCGTGATGGGCGTGGGGCTGCTGCTGACGCCGTTCGTGCTGCGGACCGCGGAGCGGGTGCGCACCCGGCTTCCGGCCCGGTTCGCCCCGGCCGCGGCCGGCTCCCCGGCCGCCACCGCGACGGTCTCGGCGGCCGCCGCCGGCGGCGCGGGTTCCGCGAATGTCAGTGGCGGATGCCAAACTTCCGCGGGTGAGCGATTTCCACGGCAGCGCGAGCAGCGGTTCGGAGCGGGAGCCGAGCCGGACCCCGCCCCCACGGACGCGGGGGACGAGACTCCGGCACCGGCTCGCTGAGCTGCGCGGCCCCGACGTCCCGGCCAAGGCGCTGGACGCGCGCGCCCTGGCCGCCCTCGCCGCCAACCCGGGATGCCGTCGGCGGGCGATCCTCGACGGCGCCGGGGTGGACAAGGGCGCGCTGGCCAGTGCGCTGGGCTCCCCGTCGGTCTTCGGCCAGTCGCAGTTCGCCTTCGTGCGGGGCAACGCCTTCGAGGCCAGGGTCAAGGCGGACGGCGGCGCCGAGCTGCTGCGGCTCGTGCACGAGCGGCTGGACCGGGGCGCCGAGCCGCCCGCCGAGGCCCCGGTGGCGGTGCCCGACCTGTCCGCCACCGGTCCCGAGGGGCGCGCGGCGCGGACGTCGCTGGCGCTGCGCGAGGCCACCGGCACCCCCGGCGCCTGGACGCTGCTCGACCATCCGATGCTCGCCCTCGAGGTCGCCGGTTCCCCCGCCTTCCTGGAGCCGGACGCCGTGGTGGTGCATCCGGACGGCACCTGGACGGTCGTCGAGATCAAGTCCTTCCCCATGCTGGACGGCTCCGCCGACCCGGCGAAGGTCGGTGCCGCCGCGCGGCAGGCCGCGGTGTACGTGCTGGCCCTGGAGCAGGTCGCCGCCCGGCTCGGCCCCGCCCCGCGCGTGCGCCACCGCGTGCTGCTGGTCTGCCCCAAGGACTTCTCCAACCTGCCCACGGCGTCCGCCGTCGACGTGCGCAGGCAGCGCGCCGTCACCGACCGCCAGCTCGCCCGGCTGACCCGTGTCGAAGAGATCGCCGACGCGCTGCCCCAGGGCGTCTGCTTCTCCCCCGAGCGGCCGGCCGAGGAGCTGGCGGCCTCGGTCGAGGCGGTCCCGGCGGCGTACGCGCCGGAGTGCCTGTCCGCGTGCGAGCTGGCCTTCCACTGCCGGGCCCGGTCCCGTGAGGCCGGTGCGGTGACCAGTCTGGGCCGCCCGGTCCGGGCCGAGCTGGGCGGTCTTTCGACGGTCGAGGACGTGCTGGCCGCGGCCCGCGGGGAGGCGGGCGACCCGGACGACCCGGCGGTGGCCGCGCTGCGCAGGGCGGCCCGGCTGCGCGCGGAGGCGCTGGCGACGGCCGGCGCGGACACGGGCGGCGCGGACACGGGCGGCGCGGCGGGTGGGCACGGCGGTGCCGGGACCGGGGACGGGGGCGGGACCGGAAGCGCTGTTCGGGCCGGAAGCGGAGTCCGGGACGGAAGCGCTGTCCGGGACGGGATCGGCTCCGGCGAGGTGGCCGCGTGTCGCTGATCACCACGCTCGCCCGGCTGGAGGCCGTGCACACCGGCCGGGCCCAGCCCGCCGCCACCGTCCGGCACCGGCACCTGTCCGGCCGCCCCCTGGTCTTCGTACCCCTGATCACCGCCGGTGAGGCCGGGGCCCCGCTCGGCGCGCTGGTCGGCACCGACCGGGACGCGCCGCACCTGCTGGTCGTGCCGCAGCCCCGCGACCGCGACCTGCGCTTCGCGTTCCTGGCCGACCTGGCGGACATCGTGCTGCCGCATCTCGAGGCGTACGCGCAGCGGGTGGAGGCCGCCGAGCGCACCGAGACCGACCCGGAGACGGGCAAACGGGTCAAGGTGGAGGTCGACCTGTGCGCGGACGCCGCGCAGTTGGTCGTGCCGAGCCGCGCGGGCATCGACTTCGTGCGGCTGCTCGGCCGGTCCATGCGCTTTCGGCGTACGGCGGAGCAGGATCCGGAGACCCCGCACCCCGCGCCGCCCCGGGTGCCGCTGCTCGGCCGGTGGCTGACGCACTACGGCGAGCGGGCCCGAGTGCCCGGCTCCTCCCTGCTCCTGGCCATGACCGACCTGCTGGGCCGCCACTGGGCGACCGGGCAGTCCACCCTGGAGGACCAGCACCTGGGCGCCCTGCTCGCGTGGATCGCGCAGGACCCGGAGCACCCCGGCCGGACCGGCGCGGAGGCCGCCCGCCGTGCCGAGCTGGCCCGCGACGCCGACGGCCAGTTGCTGTGCCCGCCCGCGGGCCCGGCGACCGATCCGGCCTTCGACAACAAGCTGCTCGCCCCCGCCATCGAGCGCTACGACCGCGCCCGCACCGCCCTGGCCGCCGCCGAGGACGGTCTGGAGGCCGACGACCGGCTCGGCGCGCTCACGGCCGCCGAACGGGAGATCCGCGAGCTGGTCGAGAGCCGTACCCGTCCCACCTGGGACGCGGTGTGGCGGGGCCTGGACCTGCTGCGGGAGCTGCCCGAGGGGGCGCACGTCGAGGAGCGCTGGACCCGCGACCGCTGGTCGTTCACCTCGCACCGCGACCGCATCCTGGCCGGCGAGCCGCCTCAGCCGCGCCGCGACGACGCCGTGACGGCGGCCAACAAGCTGGCGACGCGCGAGCGCGAGCAGGCCCGCCTGGAGGCCCAGGAGGCGCTGGACGACCCGCTGGTGATGGCGGGGCGGCGGCTGGCCGGGGAGGCGTTCGCGGGCGAGGTCGTCGACGTGGTGATGGCGTACAGCGAGAGCAGGCGGCCCAGCCCGCGCCCGCTGGTCACGGTCCGCACGGACGACCGCCCGCACCTGGGCGAGCGGGTGAAGGTGTACCGCTCGCTGGGCGGCAGGCCCCAGACCGCCGAGTACGTCGGTCCGGCACCGTCGGACGGCGGGCCCGATGACGGGGCGCTGGTCCTGCGGATCACGGACAGGATGGGCCG
The DNA here is from genome assembly GCF_000721365.1 of Streptomyces sp. NRRL F-5650. NCBI lineage: Bacteria > Bacillati > Actinomycetota > Actinomycetes > Kitasatosporales > Streptomycetaceae > Streptomyces > Streptomyces sp. NRRL F-5650. The sequence goes on from NZ_JOGV01000015.1 coordinate 59,065, forward strand.
CGGCAAGGAGCCCGAGGCGGGTTCGGTGCCGGAGAAGGGCGACCTGGTCTGCTTCACCCTCTTCGAGCACGAGCAGCGGGGCGGCGCGAAGCTCCCCGACCCGGAGCAGACCCCGTGGACGCACGGCGGCCCGCCCGGCGAGGCGGCCGCGGTGCCGGAGGCCGCCGACGCCCAGACCGAGGAGGACGTCCTGTGACCGCCGAGACCCTCGCCGCCCCCGCCGCGTTCGACCCGGGTGCGGAGGCGGCCCGCGCCACCGCGGCGATCCTCCACGACACCCTGCACGGCACGGAGCGCGGCGTCGTCGTGGACTCCCCGCCCGGCGCCGGGAAGTCCACGCTGGTGGTGCGGGCCGCGCTGGAGCTGGCCGAGGCGGGCCGCCCCCTGATGGTGGTGGCACAGACCAACGCCCAGGTGGACGACCTGGTGCTGCGCCTGGCCGAGAAGAACCCGGACCTCCCGGTGGGCCGCCTGCACAGCAGCGACGCCGACCCGTACGACAAGGCGCTCGACGCACTGGACAACGTCCGCAAGTCGGCGAAGGCCGGTGACCTCGCCGGGCAGGCGGTCGTCCTGTCGACGGCGGCGAAGTGGGCGCACGTCAAGGTGGACGAGCCGTGGCGGCACGCGATCGTCGACGAGGCGTACCAGATGCGCTCGGACTCCCTGCTCGCGGTCGCCGGGCTCTTCGAGCGGGCGTTGTTCGTGGGCGACCCGGGCCAGTTGGACCCGTTCGCGACGGTGGGCAGCGAGCAGTGGGCGGGCCTGGCCTACGACCCGTCGTCCTCGGCGGTCACGACCCTCCTCGCCCACAACCCGCAGCTCCCCCAGCACCGCCTGCCGGTCTCCTGGCGCCTGCCCGCGTCGGCGGCACGTCTGGTCTCCGACGCCTTCTACCCGTACACGCCGTTCCGCAGCGGCACGGACCACGGCGACCGGAGCCTGGCCTTCGCGGTGCCGTCGGACGGTTCGGGCCCCGACCGGGTGATCGACGAGGCGGCCGTCTCCGGCTGGGGCCTGCTGGAGCTGCCGGCCCGGCACACCCCGCGCACCGATCCGGAGGCGGTGCGGGCGGTGGCCGCGGTGGTCCGGCGGCTCCTCGACCGGGAGGGCGGGGCGAGATCGGAGCGCTCCCCCGACCCCACGCCCCTGACCGGGGCCCGCATCGCCGTGGGCACCGCGCACCGCGACCAGGCGGCCGCGGTCCGCGCGGCGCTGGCCGACCTCGGCGTGCACGACGTGACGGTCGACACCGCCAACCGTCTCCAGGGCCGCGAGTACGACGTCACGGTCGTCCTGCACCCCCTCTCCGGCCGCCCCGACGCCACCGCCTTCCACCTGGAGACCGGCCGCCTGTGCGTCCTCGCCTCCCGGCACCGGCACGCGTGCATCGTGGTCTGCCGCGAGGGCGTCGACGGCCTGCTGGACGACTATCCGTCCACGGAACCGGTCCAACTGGGAACCCTGGTGAAGTTCCCGGACGGCTGGGAGGCCAACCACGCGGTACTGGCACACCTCGCGGAGCACCGGGTGACGTGGCGGCCCTGACCACACAGACCCCAGGGCCCCTGACCAGCGTCTAAGCGTCGGTTGGTTCAGTAAGTTCGGTTAGCTCAGACAGGGATGCCGGACAGCTTGGACAGCCTCAGAAGCTCTGGGTTGCTGCGTCGGTGCAGGGACGACAGGACCCGGAAGACCTCCCGCGCCATGGGGTGGATGCGGGCCATCTGAGGGGCGGCCTCCCACGCATCCGACAGGGACTCCAGAGCCCCGTCACGGTCCCCCACGTCCAGCCGAGCCCTGGCCAGGTTCATGCGGGACGGAGCGACACGGGTAGCGGGCAATCCCTCCAGGGCCGCGTCAAGGTCTTCTGCCACCCTCAGAGCCTCACGGGGCCGCCCCAGGTCCAGCCGAGTAGCCAGAACGTGTGTGGTCGTGTTCTGCGGGCCGAAGATCATGCTGTGACGGTTCCAATCCCTCTGGAACCACTCGGAGGCTTCCCAGGCCGACTTGATGTGTCGTTCCGTCTCCTTCTTTCCTTCCTTCTTGTCTTTGAAGCGTCCGGCCAAGGTCATTCCCCGCAGGTTCAGCAGTCCGACCGCAAAGGCCCTCTCCTGCCCTGACAGGCTGGCCTGTGCCTGGCTGATGGCCCGGTCTACGACCATCAGGCCGCCTTCGAAGTCCCCACCGTTCAGGTAGGCCCCTGCCCTGTCCCTGGCAGCGATGGCCATGCCCAGGGGGTTGGTCTTCTGCTCGACGGCCCACCTCTGGCGAGTCACGGCCAGTTCCGCCATGTCCATCCACCTGTGCCGGGCGGCCAGCCAATAGACGCTGCTGTAGACCTCTGACAGGGCCATCCAGCCATCCGCTGTGTTGGCAGCGTGAGCGTACGTCGTGGCGTCCCGCAGAAGGCCGGGCAGCATCGCAAGGAGCCGATCCACCTCCGCCTTGTCCCGGAACTTGCCAGCAGTCTCCACAGAGGCCCTGAGAGCGTCTTCCTGGACCTCTTGGCGTCCTGGTAGGTCGTAGTCACGGACGGCTGAACGGAGAGCCGACAGGTGCTCTTCTCCGTCCTGGGCCACGGACGCTTTACCCAGCACCTCCGCCATGCTCAGCCCCATGGGCTTGCCCAGGTCGGCAGCAACGGCCGGGGTCAGGGTTCGGTCCCCTACTTCGATCTTGGAGAGCAGGGAAACGCTGATGTTGGCCAGCCTCGCGAGCTGGCTCTGAGTGAGTCCACGTTCCTTCCGGAGCGCAGCAAGGTTCGCGCCCGGTGCCAGTTCGGTGGTCTTGCCCATGTGATCAGCCCTACCCAGGAAGACGGTCGCTGGTGCCATCGTCGCAAGCCTTACGGGTAACCGCAGTGGGTTCCTTCACCCGCCACCGCCGGGAGTGTGTGGAGCACTGTGCAACTCGTGTGCAAGTTCCCTCCCTCTTCCCGCCGTTGACTGGATGCAGTCACCAGCGAAAGGCGGAGGGCATGAGCCAGGGAACCGTGTGTGAGCCCGGTACAGCCGTGTTCGACAACGCCAGTCGAATGGTCGGCGTGGTCCAGGAACGCCGGGGCTCCGTGCTGATCCTGATTCGCCCCTCCGGTCTCCGCTGGCAGACCCGCGCCATCTCCGTACGACTCGTCAACGACAGGGAACGCATCCAGCTTGCTGCGTTAGCTCGACACCACCAGCAGGCACGGACGTTGGCGAAGTTGAGACAGCGCGTGACCCACTGAACCCCCGCCCTGATCACCCAGGCATGTACGGGTGGCCGGGGCGGGTTCCATCACCCGAGCACGACCACGTGAAGGGAACCACTGATGGCAACAGCGGTACAGGTCCGAGACCCCCGGTCCTGCGTCCCCACCCAGGTGTGGGACCGGGAAGTCCGACTCGTCATGCGGGACCACGCCATGGGGCGTGATCTGGCAGAGCGCATCCTCGGTCAGGCCGTCGCCTACCTGGTGACCTCCGCCGAGCGCCCCGAGGTCCGCATGGGGCCCTCTCAGGCCGTGGACCTGGGTGTCCACTCGTTCGTGCTCGACTCGATCAACTACACGGCGTTCTGCGACCAGCACGCGGGCCGCTACATCCACCACGTCCCGCACCTGCCGGGAGAGGGAGCTGAGGAGCCCCCCGCCCTGCGGGACACGGTCAAGGCCATCCAGGCTTCCGGCTTCGAGATCGACCCGGAGCTGTGGGTCATGAGGGACTCGGCCGACTGCTCCCAGTGCCACGCTGGGTGCACCGACAGCCCCAACAGCGGGAAGAAGTAGTACAGCGCTGACAGTGGCGACTCCCTCTGGTGACGGGGGGAGTCGTCCCCATGAGGAGAGGTTCCGTATGGAGGTCGTTGATGCCTGGGAGCGATACGCCCAGGGGCGGACACCACGGCGAGAGGTGAACTCCGCTGGTGCTCGTACGTGGTTGAACTGGACCCAGTACCCCGACCACGGCCCCGATGAATCGATCCTCGGAGACCTCCAGGGCCGTACCGTTCTGGAACTGGGCTGCGGTACGGGCTGCAACCTGGCCCACCTGTCCACCCTTGGGGCGACCTGCACCGGGGTCGATATCGCTCCGAGCCAGCACGAGAAGGCCGTAGCCCGATGGGGGCACCTGCCCGGCCTCACCTTCCACACGGCAGAGGTGACCGACTACCTGAGCCGCACAGAGGGCCCCTTCGATGTGGTCCTGTCCATCTTCGGGCCTGTCTGGTTCACAGGCCCTGAACAGCTTCTCCCCCTGGTCCGTAAGAAGCTTTCCCCTGGTGGAGTGCTGGCCTTCTCCCACAAGCCCCCAACGGCCGGCAGTCAGCCCGTGGGTCAGCCAAGAGAGGCCAAGGCAGTGACCAGGTGGGACTACACCCCAGAGGAGTGGGCGGCCCTTCTGGCCTCTTCGGGGTACTCGGATATCAAAGCCGAGGTCATCTCTCCCCCGGAAGGGAAGGACGTAGGAACCCTCTTGGTAAGGGCCTGTGCGTGAGGGCTCTGCCTCGAAAGGATTCCCTCTACTTTCTCGATAGGGGGTTTCTTTATGACCGCTTATGAATTGGGACCTGAAGCGGGCGAGGAAGGACGGCTTCCCAACGAGCTCGTGCACGGTAAGTGGTGAGACGTCGAGGGTGGTGGTGGGGCTCGGTGTTCACTTCTGTCGTGTCGATGTCAGGTCCGCGGTCTGCTGGTGGGACAGCAGGCCGGCGACGGCCTGGACCGTGTCGCTCATGTGCTCGCGGCGGCCGAGGTGGCGGGCCAGGGCTCGCCAGTTCTTCAGGCGGGCGATGCCGTGCTCGACCCGGATCCGGCGTGAGGAGTGTGCCTTGCGCCGTCGTTCGTGCCTCTCCTCATACCAGTCTGGGGCGTTCCTCTTGAACTTGCGGTGTGGTGGTGTCACCACCCTGCCGCCGGTCTGCGCGCCCAGGCCCTGGTAGCCGGCGTCGGCGAGGACCTCGATCGCAGGCCCCTCGGCCAGGAGCTCGACCAGCCCCAACTGGCGGGCGTGGGTGATGTCGGCGCAGTTCGCGGGCCGTGCCGGGCTGCACCACAGCACACGCCCCTCGCCGTCCGTGACCACCATGGACTTGACGGCGTTCTGCTTGTTCTTGCCCGAGATGAACTTGTCGCGGTCCTTGCGTCCTGCGGCTGGCCGACGAACCCGGATCTCGGTGCCGTCAATGACGCCGGTCGACCCGCTCGCGCCGAGGTGGTCGACGACGTCGGCCAGAGACCGCAGCCGCACGTCGGGGCTGACGGTGCAGCCTCGCTCAGCGAGCAGGGGCCGTACCTCGCCGATGGCCCTGGTGATGGTGGAGCGGTCCACACCGAACCAGCAGGCCAGCACGTCGTGGGTGACCCCGTGCCGAAGATGGACGAGCGTGGCCAGGAGCCGGTCGACGAACACCAGCCGGTGCTTCGCGCCTGCGCCCATGGTCCGTTTCCGCGGCCGGGAGGTGAGCCGTGCCTGGTGACGTTGATGCCACAACGGACCGATTTCAGATACGAGTTCAGCAACCACATCAGCCGACAGGCCCGTGATCCTCCGGTCGCTGATGATCGCTGCACGAGACGCGTTCCCCACCACATGACCATGATCGACGATCAGGTGCCCGACGTCTCACCACTTACCGTGCACGAGCTCGTTGGTGATGCGGTCCAGGGACGTGACCATGAGGGCGTCCCAGTCGTGCCAGTGGGGGGCTTTCATCCACCGGCCCTGGCTTGGCCTGTCGTCCAGGTTCACCGCACCTGAGACGGTGCTGTCCTCCACTTCACCGGCCACGATCAGACGGTGTTCCTCGGTGGCTGCGTCCAGCTCCTCACCCTGAGGACCAGGGCTGAGCTGTCTTCGGTGTCTCGGCTGATGCGCCGCACCTTCAGGACTCGCATACCGGGTAGGACTCGTGTGCTCACTCGTTCAAGCCTCTCACTAGAGGCCCCGGGCCCACTCTGTGTGGTGATCCTGTTTTCCCAGGGCTGGGAGGCCAACCACGCGGTACTGGCACACCTCGCGGAGCACCGGGTGACGTGGCGGCCCTGAGCCGGGGGCTCCGGGTCGCACGTGGCGCCGTGGTCGAGCCGCGGGGAGAACATGACGGCACGGATTGCGCACGGGACGGCGCTGCGTGCGCATGACCGGGTCGGCGGTGGGTGGCAGATTCCTCGGCGCCAGCCACCGGCAGCCGGTGCGACCGGCCCGAGCCACGAGGAGAACAGCATGAACGTGTCCAGACGCATCCGTTACGTCGGGTGCACGGTCGCCGCGGTCACCACCGCCGTGGTCATGACCGCCTCGCCCGCGTCGGCCAGCGGCGACTACAGCGGCAGGGCCTACGTCTACGGGGGTGGGGCGTTCTCCGACGACTGGGGCGACGAGGGCGTCCTGTCCACGTCCCGCCACACGTCGTCGAACGCGACCTGCCTGTGGCAGAAGATCCTGTGGGCGGACGGGCGGCTGCCGTGGAACGGCATCGACGGCGTCTTCGGCAGCGACACCCGTAGCGCGACCGTACTCTGGCAGCAGGACTGGGGGGTCGCGGACGACGGTGCGGTGGGCAAGAACACCTTCGGCGCGACGGACAGGTGGCTGAGCGACCTCAACGGCAACGGTGCCGTGGACACGTACATAGGCACGCACGGCTCGTTCAAAATCGGCCGCAACAGCGACGGCAACTACATCTTCTACGACCGCCAGGGGGACCTGAGGGTCGCCGGCTACAACTACCTGACCTGCGGCTGATCCTCGCCGACCGGCCATGGTCCGCAGGGTGCGGGGCGTGCTCCCCGCACCCTGCGCAGCCGGTCCTCGCGGTAGGCCGCCGGGCTGACGCCGTACGCTCGGCGGAACGCGCGGCCGAAGTCCGAGGGCCGGGAGAAACCCCAGCGGCCCGCGATGGCGTGGACGGGGCGGGAGGCCAGTCCGGGGTCGCCGAGGTCCTCGCGGACTCTGCGCAGCCGCTGACCGCGGACGTACGACGCGACGGTCGTGCCGCTGTCCTCGAAGAGACGGTGCAGCGTGCGCGGCGAGATGTGGTTCGCGGCGGCTATGACACTCGGTGAGAGATCGGCGTCCCCGAGCCGACGGCGTATGAAGTCGCTTACCTGCAGCAGGAGTAGGCGGCGCCGGTGCTCAGTGGGGGTACGGTCCCGCAGGTCCAGGTGGTGCGCCAGGCAGCCGGTGAGCAGGTCGGTGAACACACCGCCCAGACGGGCAGTGACCGTGGCCCTGTGCGGGCCGGTATCGGTGGCCAACTGGGCCAGGAGGGCACCGAGAAGGCCTCCTACTCCCTCGCTGCCGGACAGCGGGGTAGCCAGCAGCCGGTCCAGGTGTCGGGTCGGCAGGGGCACGTCGGCGGGATCGAAGCGCGCCACCACCGACGCGGCCGTGCCCCGCCCGTCCCTCGGCTCGACGCGCGTCTCGTAGGGGTGGGACTCGGTGTACAGCACCAGTTCCCGCGCCTCGGCCCACTGCTGCCGGCCCTTCTGATCGATGCCCTGGCGCCCGCCGAGGATCAGACCGACGACCCACTGCCCCGGGTCGGACCGCCGGATCAGCCGCGGGGTGCGGCGCGATCGCAGAGCCGTGTACGTCATGGCCGCCACCTGTACGTCCCCGAGGTCCGCGGCACTCAAAGACGCGCCGAACGCCTCGGGTTCCTCGATGTCGAACTCGTTCGGCGCCAGGAACTGCCCCGTCAGCTCCCGCCAGGCCTCCGCACGCTCCTGCACGGCCAGTTCCCGGCTGTCGAAGACATTTGCGAGCACAGCTTCCCCCCTCGGTCGGCCCACGTCCTCCGCATCAGCTTCCCTTCGGCGTGCTCGTACGGGTGAGAGCCGCGTCGGCCATCATGGTCCCGGTCGGACCAGGCATGCGAGGGAGTCGGCGCGGGCGGGCCGGCGCACGGAGAAATCCATGCGCGTCACGAGAGTCGGTCGCGGGACTGACACGCGGTTCACCGGCAGTCGCCCCGTGCCGTCGCCGGTGGCCGTACTGTCGGACCCCACCGTCGGCTACCGAGGAGGCCTTCCGATGCGCAGGGTGACCTATTCGATGAACGTGTCCCTCGACGGCTACATCGCCGATCCCAACGGCGGCATCGACTGGAGCGACCCGGACGAAGAGGTCTTCGCGCACTTCACCGACGAGTTGCGGCGGACCGGCGTCCACCTGCTGGGGCGGCCGCTGTACGAGACGATGCTGTACTGGGAGACCGCCGAGCAGGACGAGACGCTCGGCGCCGCGGAGCTGGAGTGGGCCGCGCTGTGGAAGGCGCTGCCGAAGGTGGTGTTCTCCAGGACGCTGTCGACGGTCCGGGGCACCAACACCCGCCTGGCGTCCGGCACCCTGGCCGAGGAGATCGCACGCTGGCGGGCCGAGCCGGGCGACGGCGACATCGCCGTCGGCGGCGCGACCCTCGCCGCCGAGGCCGCCGCGTCCGACCTGATCGACGAGTACCGGACCATGGTCCACCCGGTACTGCTCGGCGGCGGCACCCCGTACTTCCCCCGGGCCGAGCGCCGGGTGAGGCTCGAACTCGCCGGGTCCCGCACCTTCGGCTCGAACGTCGTCCACCTCCGCCACCGCGTGACCCGCTGACGCGGCCCGTGCGCACCCCGGCCCGCCGGGAATAACCGGAGACCCCCTCCTGTTACGACGCGAAGCGACCCGCGCAGGAACGCTGCGAAGGCTGCGAACGCCACGGACACGTCGAAGCACAGGAGGCCCCCGCCATGCCCACAGACGCCGCAGAGGAGATCCGGGGCACCGCCCACGGCACCGCTCCCGTCCCCCTCTCCGTACTGGACCTGGTGACCGTCGGGGCCGGCCGGACCGCCTCCGACGCCCTGCGGACCAGCGTGGACATCGCGCGGCTCGCCGAGGCGCGCGGTTTCGAGCGGTACTGGGTCGCCGAGCACCACTCCATGCCCGGCGTCGCCTCCTCCTCGCCCGCGGTGATCCTCGCCCACCTCGCGGCCCACACCGACCGCATCCGGCTCGGGTCCGGCGGCGTCATGCTGCCCAACCACGCGCCGCTCGTGATCGCGGAGCAGTTCGGGACGCTGGAGGCGATGGCGCCGGGGCGGGTCGACCTCGGGCTGGGCCGGGCGCCCGGCACGGACGGGGCCACCGCCGCCGCCCTGCGCCGCACCGACCGGCTCAACGAGGGCGCCGACGACTTCCCGCAGCAGCTCGCCGAGCTGATCCGGTTCCTGGACGACGACTTCCCGGACGGGCACCCCTACGCCCGTATCCACGCCGTGCCCGGCCCCGTGCAGGCGACCTCGCCCGGGGGCGTGCAGTCGGCCCACCGGCCGCCGGTGTGGCTGCTCGGCTCCTCCGGGTTCAGCGCGCGGCTGGCCGGCACCCTCGGGCTGCCCTTCGCCTTCGCGCACCACTTCTCGGCGCAGAACACCGTCCCGGCGCTCGACCTCTACCGCGACTCCTTCCGGCCGTCGGCCGTGCTGGACGCCCCCTACGCCCTCATCGGCGTCGCCGCGCTCGCGGCCGACGACGAGAAGGAGGCCCGCCGGCAGGTGCTGGCGGCCGCGCTGAACATGGTCCGGCTGCGCACCGGGCGCCCGGGTCTGGTGCCGACGCCGGAGGAGGCCGAGGCGTACGACTTCAGCCCGATGGAGGAGGACTTCGTCCGGTCCTGGAACTCCAACGTCATCCACGGCACCGCCGACGAGGTCCGCTCCGGCCTGGACGACCTCCAGAAGCGCACCGGGGCCGACGAGCTGATGCTCACCGCCAACGCGCACGGCGGCGACGTACGGCTGCGCTCCTACGAGCTGATCGCCGACGCCTACGGGTTGCCGACGCCCGCCTGAACCCCGGCGGGGCCGCCGGGACCGGCGGAGCCCAGCAGCGCGGAGATGCGGTCCGGCGCCACCGGCCGGGAGTAGAGCCACCCCTGGCCGGTGTCGCACCCGATGCGGCGCAGGCGGCTCGCCTGGTCGGAGGTCTCCACGCACTCGGCGGTGACGGTGAGGCCGAGGCGGTGGGCGAGCTGGACCATCGCCTCGACGATGACCTCGTCGGCCGGGTTGGCGGGCCCGGCGCCGTCGGACACGGTGGCGTCGGACACGGCGCCGTCGGACACGGTGTCGTACTGGAAGCCGCGCACGAACGCGCCGTCCAGTTTCAGCACCGAGACCGGCAGCCGGCTGAGGTAGGCCAGGTTCGAGTAGCCGGTGCCGAAGTCGTCGATGGCGATGTGGACGCCCATGTCGCTGAGCGCCTTGAGGACCTGGAGCGGGCGCCCGGCCGAGCCCATCACCGCGGACTCGGTCAGTTCCAGTTGCAGCAGGTCCGGGGCGAGGCCCGTCTCCTCCAGGGCGCGGGCCACGTCCGCGACCAGGTCGGAGTCCCAGACCTGGCGCACGGCCACGTTGACGCTGACGAAGATCGGCGGCTCGCCGGGGTGTGCCAGTTGCCAGCGGCGGGCCTGGTGGCAGGCGGTGCGCAGGATCCAGCGGCCGAGGGGAACGATCGAACCATCCTCCTCCGCCAGTGCGATGAACCGATTCGGCGCCAGTACGCCGAACTGGGGATGGTTCCAGCGGATGAGCGCCTCGACGCCCCGCACCCGGCCGTCCGCCATCCCGACCAGCGGCTGGTACTCGAGCGCGAACTCGCCGCGTTCGATGGCGGGACGGAGCGTGGCGGCCAGGGCCTGGCGGGTCATGCGGTTGGCGTTGCGCTCGGGGTCGAAGAGGGTCCAGCGGGCCCGGCCGTCGGCCTTGGCCCAGTACAGGGTGGTGTCGGCGGCCTGCATCAGGGCGGTGGGGGTGGTGCCGGCGGTGTGGCGTTCGACGACACCGACCGAGGCGGTGACCGACAGGCGCCGGTCGCAGAGCTCGAAGGGCGGCTGGAGAGCGGTCAGAACCGATCCGGCCAGGTCCGCGAGCTGGTCGGTGCCGGTGGAGTCCTCGACCAGGAGGGCGAACTCGTCCCCGCCGAGCCGGGCCACCAGGGGCGCGCCGGACCGGGCGTGGGCGGCCTCCTCCGCGCACCTGGTCAGCCGTTCGGCCACGGCGGCGAGCAGCCGGTCGCCGACCCGGTGGCCGTGGGTGTCGTTGACGGCCTTGAAGCCGTCCAGGTCGAGGTAGCACACGCCGATCCGGCCGGTGCCGCCGTTCTCGTACGACTCCGCCTCCAGCGCCGCCGTCAGGCGTTCGAAGAACAGGGCGCGGTTGGGCAGCCGGGTCACCGGGTCGTGCATCTGGAGGTGGCGCAGCCGTTCCTGGAGCTCGCGCCGGGCGCTGACGTCGGTGACGGAGAGCAGCAGCCCCGGGGTGTCCCCGGACCCCCCGGCGCCGGCCAGCGGTTCGACCGTGACCTGCGCCCACAGGGCGTGTCCGTCGCCCTGCTTGAGCCGTCGGGTGCAGCGCAGCCGGGACCGGTGCCCGCGCAGCACCTCGCGGTAGGCGTGCCAGGTGCCGGCGTCGGAGGCGAGGTCGACGAGGTCGGCCGCCGCGCGGCCGGTGAGCGCGGCCGGGTCGGTGCCGAGCAGGGTGCCCAGGGAGTCGTTCGCGCTGACGACCAGGCCCTCGGCGTCGACGACGGCCATGGCGAGCGGGGCCGTGGCGAACACCGAGCGGTAGGCGGAGGGTTCCGCACGCCCGGTACGAGGAGCCAGATCTTCGTCACGTCCCGTGACGACCGGCGGACTGGGGTCTGCCGCGGGCGCCGGCCCTTCGGAGGTTCCGTTCACCGCTCGCTCCCGCAGTGCCTCGATCTCTGTTCGTGCTCTGTTCGTGCAGGAAAGTGTGCCGATCATAGAGGCTGACACCGGGCCCTTCCAGCCGCCGTTCCGCGCCGCGGACCGCGCGCCCCCTCCGGTCGATCGTTTCTGCTCACGCCTGGACGGGTCCGCCACCCCTCCGACCAGTTGTGACGTTCCGTGAGTGACTTCGGAACGACGGCCAGGAGAACTCCGGCGAAACCCCGGCCCGCTCACCCATCCGGTGCAGGCGAACAGGGCGTAGTACGACAATCATGCACAAGGTGGGTGCGGTGTCCCGTCAACCGCGCCCGGAGGTCCATGTGCCGCGCCAGCTTCCCCTGAGGCGACTTCGCCGGGAGGCGGCTCCGGCGCGGACGGCGCGGTCGAGGCTGCGCAGCACCGCCGCGGTGTGCACCACGATGTCGGCGCTCGCCGCGACCTCCCTGATCACCGCGCCCTCGGTCGCCGAGCCCTTCTCCCCGGAGCCCTGCGCGCTCCGGCGCACCGACGCGCACCACTCCGAGGGCCTGGACACCTGGAACGCCGCCTACCCGCGCCCGGCCCGGACCCTGGACGCCGTCATGGTGTTCCTGTCCTTCCCCGACTCCCAGCCGCTGACGTCACCGGCCGAACTCGCCGCCGACCACTTCCCCGCCACCGGCGACTTCTTCCGGCGGGCCTCCTACGGCGCGTTCACGGTCCGCCCGCACCCGCTGCGGGACTGGATCCGGATGCCGGCCCCGTCGACGTCGTACGCCATACGGCGCGACTGGAGCCCCGGGCACCGGGCCGCCTACCTGCGCGACGCGCTGGCCGCGGCCGATCCGCACGTGGACTTCTCCCGGTACGACGTCGTCTACTTCGTCGCCGATCCGGACGCGCCCGGGGTGGACTCCGACGCCACGAAGGTCGTCAACCTGGACACCCCGCTGCGGGCCGACGGCACGGACATCCGGCGGGTCGTCACGGTCTTCGAGAACCATCCGCCGGACCGGCTGGTCCTGGCCCACGAGACGGGGCACGTCTTCGACCTGCCCGACCTGTACCACCGCCCGGCCGACGGCAAGGGCGACTGGGACACGTACGTCGGCGACTGGGACCTGATGGGCAGCCAGTTCGGGCTCGCCCCGGACCTCCTGGGCTGGCACAAGTGGAAGCTGGGCTGGCTGCAGCCCCGGCAGGTGGCGTGCGTACGGGGCAGCGGGCCGACCCGGCTGACGCTGGAGCCGCTGGGTGCCGGGCCGGGCGTGGTGGTGGCCGGTGCCGCCGGCGCGCCGGCCTTCGGCCTCGGGCAGGGCACGAAACTGGCGGTGGTGCGCACGGGCGCGGACAGTGTGCTCGCCTTCGAGGTGCGCACGCCGGTCGGCAACGACGCCTCCGCCTGCCGGGCGGGGGTGCTGGTGTACCGGGTGCGCAGCGGAGCACAGTCGGGGGACGGCCCGATCCAGGTCGTCGACGCCCACCCGCACACCGGGGCCTGCTGGGCCGCCTCCGTCTACCCCCCGCTCGCCGACGCCCCGGTGGGCCTGGGCGAAAGCTTCACGGTGCCGGGCGACGAGGTACGCGTGGAGGTGGAGGACCGCACGGAGTCGGGCACCTGGACCGTACAGATCACACCCGGCTGACCCACGCGAACCCCGCCACCCCGGCCCGCCACCACGTCACCCACGCGAGCCCGCGGGCCCCCGGCCCACCGCGCGGAGGGGGGGTGTGGGTGGCGAAGCCCCCACAACGCGCGGCGAAGCCGCGCAAAAACAACGATGGCGAGGAGGTTCGCGCTTTCCGCGAACACGCCTCGCCATCGCCATCGTGCGCCGCCAGGGACTCGAACCCCGGACCCGCTGATTAAGAGTCAGCTGCTCTAACCAACTGAGCTAGCGGCGCCTGCTGACGTCGTAGACCTTAGCACCCTGGTCGGCGGGAGGAAAAATCGAAATCCGCACCGCCGCCCGGGCCGCCCGCACGGCCGCCCAGAGCAGGATCTCCGGGCCGGGCAGCCAGGGCCGGCGGGTGTCCGGCGCCACCAGCCAGCGGGAGTCGGAGCGCGGCGGCGCGGCGGCGGGACCGGCAGTACCGGCGGGCCCCGGGACGGTCACCGTGTCCCCGGCGCCGTGGCACAGCAGCGACGGGACCCCTCCCGTACGGCCGCCCGGCCGGCCGCGGGCGCCCCACTCCTCCCAGTCGAGGAGCGAGGGCAGGCGCTGTGCGGTGCCCGGCGCGGCGAACAGCAGCATCCGGCCCCGGAACTGGGCCACCGGCCCCGAGCCAGGGCCGTCGTCCCACAAGCGGTCGAGCATGCGGCGGCCGAAGACCGCGGGAGCGCTCACCACGTCGAAGGCGGAGCCGCAGGGCAGGACGACCGGGGCTCCGGGCCGTCCCTCCCACAGGGCGAGGGTGTGGCGCGGGTACGCACCCGCCGACGCCAGCCAGGCGGCGCCGTCCGAGGTGACGTCCGAGACGTGGGGCGCGACGTTGCGTGTGCTGCTCATGCGGACATGTCTACCGACCGTGAGGGTCCCACTCCGCGGAGTTGCGGGAAACCGCGACGCGGGAGCCGGGGAGGGGGTATCTTGCCCACCCTCCTGGCATATGCGCGCCGGTCGCCCGGCCGTCGGCGGCTCGGCCCCGTGGGGCTACTCGGCCGGTTCGCCGCGCATCAGGTCGCGTCCGAACTCCACCATCTTCTTGGCGTAGTCCTCGGTCCACTCGGCCCGTTCGGCGATGTCGGCGGTGGTCAGCCGGTCGAACCGCCGCGGATCGGCGAGCTGCGCCGCCGCGACCGCCTGGAACTCCATCGCCCGGTCCGCCGCCGCGCGGAACGCGTGGGTCAGCTCGGTGGCCCGCTCCAGCAGGGCCCGGGGGTCGTCGATCGACTCGAGGTCGAAGAAGTGCTCGGGGTCGGCGGCCGCCTCCGCCGGCTCGAAGAGCAGGGGCGCGGGGCGTAGCCGCGGTTCGTGCCGACCCGGCGTGGGCTCCGCCATGTCTTCTCCTCCTCGTACGTGACGACGGCCCTCCCCGGAACGCGGGGGCACTCCGGTGGAGTGGGCCACCCCCCATTGTCCCGCGCCCGCGCAAGAGGGCGGGGCGTGTCCGACGGCACGCCGCCGACACACCCCGCCCTCCCCGGCCGGGTCAGCCGGCGTACGTCTCGAACTCGGCGACCTTCGGGGTACCCGAGGCGCCGGTGATCTCGAAGGTGATCTTCTCCAGCGAGACCGGGGAGAAGGCGATCACGCCCGCTCCGCTGCCGGAGGCCAGGACGGCGCCGGTGTCGCGGTTGACGACGCGGTAGGAGCCGATGGTGCCCTCGGAGCCCGCCGCCTCGCGGATGTTGATCTTGCCGACGGTCCGGGCGGAGGACCACTTGACGGAGACGGAGCCGGTGGTGCCGGCCGGGGACCAGTACGTGCTCAGGTCACCGTCGCGCACGTTGCCGTAGCTGGTGCCGCCGGCCTTGGAGGAGCCGTCGGCGCCGGCGTCGAGGCTGAGGTTGGTCCCGCTCGGCGGGTCGGTGGGGTCCGGTTCCGTGGGGTCGGTCGGGTCCGGGTCGGTGGGGTCGGTCGGGTCCGGGGTCTGCGGCGTGCAACTGCCGTCCGACACCTTCAGGCCCTTGTTCGCGCCCGCCGTACCGCTCACCACGGACGGCACGCAGGAGGCGTCGTCGAGGGTGTAGGAGTACGGGATGGACACCGTGGTGTTGGACTGCGGGTCGGGGCCGGCCGGGTTGTTGTCGCCGCTGCGCTCGGACCAGGTCACGTTGTCGAAGATGTTGCCGCCGACCTGCCAGAAGCCGGCCTCGTCGGTGTAGAAGGTGCCGAGGACGTCCTTGGAGTCCTCGAAGTAGTTGTTGTCGACCTTGGCCTTGGCGCCCGCCCGGGAGTTGATCCCGGACTTGTTCAGGCTCACGTAGTGGTTGTTGTACATGTGGGCGGTGCCGCCGCGCAGCAGGGGCGCCCGGGAGTCGATGTTCTCGTACAGGTTGTGGTGGAAGGTGACGTAGCCGTTGGAGCGGTCGCTCTCGCTGGAGCCGATGAGTCCGCCGCGGCCGGAGTTGCGCAGGACGCTGTAGGACAGGGTGACGTACTGGGTGTTGTCCTTCATGTCGAAGAGGCCGTCGTAGCCCTCCGACTCGCCGCCCGAGGCCTCCAGGGTGGAGTGGTCGACCCAGACGTTGCGGACGTCGCTCTCCATGCCGATGGCGTCGCCGCCGTTGGAGGTGGGCGAGCCGGACTTCTTGACGTTCCGGACGGTCACGTTCTGGATGATGATGTTGCTGGACTCCCGGATGTGGATGCCCAGTTGGTCGAAGACCGCGCCGCTTCCGACGCCGACGATGGTGACGTTGCTGACCTGCTTGAGCTCGATCTTGTCGGCCGCGGTGTTGCAACTGTCGCCCGACACCTTGCTGGTGTTGCCGTGGTTGATGGTGCCCTCGACCTCGATGGTGATCGGGGTGCTGCTGTCGGCCCGGCCGCACAGGGCCTCGTGGATCGCGGTGCCGGTGGTGGCGCGGACGGTCGTGCCGCCCGCGCCGCCGGTCGTGCCGCCGTTCTGGGTGGCGTAGCCGGTGGCGCCGCCCGCCGCTGCCGCCGCCTCGGGCACCGTCAGCACCACACCGGCCGCGGCCGCGAGGGCCAGCGTGCCCAGTGCCGCCTGGAGTCGCAGCGCGACTGGTCGTCTCATCCTCGGTCTCCCCTTCGCCTTCACATGCCGGAACGGAGGTCATGTCGTGAGCACGTCAACAAACATGACCGGAAAGCGCTTTCTCGGCGTGAGAATAGGGGGAGGCCCGGTGACTGACAAGGGTTCAGACAGATTCAGAGTGAGGAATGCTGTCCTTGTACATGAACAACTGGTGGCGGCCGACGGCGGCGACGCGAGGTCGCGGAACCCGCCCCCGTGGACCGCCCATCCGCCGATGTGCACCCGGGCCGGGGCTGCGGTACGATCATCCTGCCTGATCACGGAGGTCAACCTCCCGCAGCGGGCAGTGCGTTGGTGGTCCAAGGAAAGACGCCCCACTTCCCGTGGGGAAATGCAGGTGCAAGGCCTGCCCAGCGCTCGACGAGAACCCCGGTTCCGCTCACGCGGGACCGGGGTTCTTCCGTGTCGCACGGCGTCGTGCGGCGTCCTGCGGCGGTCGTACGCCGCTCGCTCAGACCTGCACCAGCGGCTCCCGCGTGAACAGCGTGCCCAGCTCGGGAGCGTTGACGCGGCGGTCGGCCAGGCGCAGGCACTCCCAGATGGTGACCTGGTTGGCGGTGAGGACCGGCTTGCCCAGCTCCTGCTCCAGGGCCGGGATGTGGGCCGCCGTGTGCAGGGCCGTGTCCGGGAGGAGCACCGCCTCGGCGTCCGGTCGGTCGGCCGCGCGGGCCAGGGCCAGCACCTCCTTCTCGGTCCAGGTGCCGACCTCGGCGGCCGTGACGACGCCCGAGCTGACCACGCCGGCCACCTCGATGCCGGCCGCGCCGAGGAACTCCGCGAAGAGCCCGGCCACGTCCTCCGGGTAGGTCGCGCCGATCGAGACCCGCCGCACCCCGATCTCCTTCGCCGCGTGCACGAAGGCGAAGGAGGTGGACGAGGCGGGCATGCCGGCCGTCCGGGCCAGGGCGCGGGCCTGCTCGTGGGCGCCGTCCCAGCCGTGGACGAAGCTGCCGCTGGTGCAGGCCCACACCACGGCGTCGGCGCCGGCCAGCCGCAGCTCGGCCACGCCCGCCTCCAGCCGCTGCGGCGAACCCATCTCCAGCAGCGCGTCCACCCGGTGCGCGTCCTCGCCGATGTCCGTGTGCACCAGGTCCACCCGGATGCCGCCGCTCAGGAGCTGCTCGATGCGTGGGTAGTCGTCCTCGCCGGAGTGGCCGGGGTAAAGGATTCCCAGTGCTGTCATGTCCACCCTTCCTGCTGCTGTTCCGTGTCCGGGACGTCAGCGACGCCCGGCAGCTCCGCCGCGGCGGGTTCGACCGGGCCCGCCGCCGCGGGGTCGACGGGTCCGGCGGGCCCCACCGCCGCGGGACCGGCCGCACCCGGCACCGCGGGGCCGACGCGGGCGGCCGGATCGGTCAGTGCCTGGTACGGCCCCACCGCACGGGTACCCAGTCGGCGCAGCGCCGCCCACATCGTCACTTGGTTGGCCGAGATCACCGGAATCCGCAGCTCGGCCTCCATCTGGGGGATCACGTCGTAGGTGGGGAGGTTGGTGCAGGAGATGAACAGGGCCTCCGCCGCTCCCGGCGCGGGCACGGCCCGGCGGGCCATGCCGGCCACGTCGCGGTACGGGACCCGCCAGATGTGCCGGGTCAGCCCCATGAAGGCGCAGCCGGTGACGGTGACCCCGGCCTCGGCGACGTACGCCTCCAGCGCCCGGGTCACCGAGACGGTGTACGGCGTCACCAGGGCGACGCGGCGGACGCCCAGCTCGGTCAGCGCGTCCAGCAGTGCGCCGGAGGTGGTGACGGACGGGACCGCGCCGGCCCAGGTCATCGCCTCGCACAGGGCCCGCTCCCCGGTGATGCCGCCGACGAAGCTGCCCGAGGTGCAGGCGTAGGCGACGACCTGCGGCGTGATGGCGTTGAGGGTGCGGACCGCCTCGCCCAGGGTCTCGTGCTCGCTGACCATCCGGGCGAGGTCCAGACCGACCTCGACGGGGACGAACGGCGTCCGCGTCATGTGCAGCGACACGTCGTCGGGCACCCATCGCCACAGCTCCCGGTCGAGTGCGAAGTCGAAGGGGGCGACCACACCGACCCCGCGTTGCGGAGCCGGTCCGCCGAGAATGGAGATGTCCATGGCGCGCACCGGCCTCACACTGGGAAAGGGGAGGACAACGCACCGTTGTGAACGGCCGTGTTGACGAAGGCGGGTTCCGGTGCGAGCGTGGTCGATCCGCCCGCATCACCTCCAGGTCAACAGCCGGCCGAGTCCCCCGTCAACACCTGAGACGCCCCCGCTTCCCCGACCGGAGACAGGCCCGCCGATGACCAGGTCCGCGCCCCCGCCCACGCCCGCCTCCGCCTCCGCCTCCGTGCCGACCCTCCTCGTCCTGGACGCCGAGCCGCCGCCCCGGCTGGGCCGGCTGACCGGCCGGGCCCGGATCGAGCACGCCGACGCGGCGACGCTGGCCGAGCGGCTGCCCTCGGCCGACGTCCTGCTGGTGTGGGACTTCACCTCGCACGCCGTGCGCGAGGCGTGGCCCGGCGCCGGTCCGCGTCCGCGCTGGGTGCACACGGCGAGCGCCGGGGTGGACCACCTGATGTGCCCGGAGCTGGCCGATTCGGACACGGTGGTGACCAACGCGCGCGGCGTCTTCGACCGGCCGGTCGCCGAGTACGTCGCCGCGCTCGTGCTGGCGATGGCCAAGGACCTGCCGGCCACGCTGCGCCTGCAGGGCGAGCGGACCTGGCGCCACCGCGAGTCGATGCGGGTGGCCGGAACCCGCGCCTGCGTGGTGGGCTCCGGGCCGATCGGGCGGGCGGTCACGAGCACCCTGGAGGCGCTCGGCGTCACCACCGCGCTGGTCGGCCGCACCGCGCGCCCCGGTGTGCACGGGACCGGGGAACTGGACCGGTTGCTGGCCGGGGCCGACTGGGTGGTGGCGGCGGCGCCGCTCACCGACGCCACGCGCGGCATGTTCGACGCCCGGCGGTTCGCTCTGATGCGCCCCTCGGCCCGGTTCGTGAACGTGGGGCGGGGCCCGCTGGTCGTCGAGGAGGACCTGGTCGAGGCGCTGACCGCGCACCGGATCGCGGGCGCCGCCCTGGACGTGCTGAACCACGAGCCGCTCGCGCCCGACAGCGCGCTGTGGGAGGTGCCGGGACTGATCGTCTCGCCGCACATGAGCGGGGACACGGTCGGCTGGCGGGACGAACTGGGCGCCCAGTTCGTGGAGTTGTACGAGAGCTGGGCGGCGGGCCGGCCGCTGGCCAACGTGGTCGACAAGAAGCGCGGATACGTACCCGGACACTGACGTCGCCGACGTCCCGGACCTGCGGGAGGGTGCTGCATGACGGACCTCACCGAGCTGACCGCCGTACAGCTCGTCGACGGCTACCGCAAGGGCGCTTTCAGCCCGGAGGAGGCGACCCGGGCGGTCCTGGAACGGGCCGAGCGGATCCAGCCGGAGGTGAACGCCTTCGTCCGGCTGACCGGCGAGGAGGCCCTGGAGCGGGCCCGGCGGTCCGGGGAGCGGTGGCGTCGCGGGGAGCCGTGCGGGCGGCTCGACGGGGTGCCGGTCACGGTGAAGGACATCCTGCTGACGCGCGGCCGGCCGACCCTGCGCGGCTCCCGGACCGTCTCGCCGGACGGCCCCTGGGACGAGGACGCGCCGTCCGTGGCCCGGCTGCGCGAGCACGGCGCGGTGTTCGTCGGCAAGACGACGACGCCCGAGTTCGGCTGGAAGGGCGTGACGGACTCGCCCCTGTCCGGCGTGACCCGCAACCCGCACGACCCGTCCCGTACGGCGGGCGGTTCCAGCGGGGGCGCGGCGGCTGCCGTGGCGCTCGGGGCGGGGCCGCTGGCGCTGGGCACGGACGGCGGCGGCAGTGTGCGCATCCCGGCGTCCTTCTGCGGCGTCTTCGGCCTGAAGCCCACCTACGGGCGGGTGCCGCTCTACCCGGCGAGCGCGTTCGGCACCCTCTCGCACGTCGGTCCGCTGGCCCGGGACGCGGCGGACGCGGCGCTGATGCTGGACGTCGTCGCCGCCCCGGACCCCCGGGACTGGTCGGCGCTGGGCCCGGCGCCCGGGTCGTACACCGAGGCGCTGACCGGCGGGGTGCGGGGGCTGCGGGTGGCGTACTCGCCCTCGCTGGGCGGGCAGGTGGCGGTGCGTCCGAAGGTGGCCGGGGCGGTCCGGCGGGCGGTGGAGCGGCTGGCGGAGCTGGGCGCGTACGTGACGGAGGCCGACCCCGACTTCGCGGACCCGGTCGACGCCTTCCACACCCTGTGGTTCAGCGGGGCGGCGCGGGTGGCGCAGCATCTGCGGGCCGGGCAGCGGGAGCTGCTGGACCCGGGGCTGCGGGAGGTCGTCGGGGCGGGGATGCGGTACTCGGCGCTGGACTATCTGGCGGCGGTGGACGTGCGGATGGAGCTGGGGCGGCGGATGGGGGTCTTCCACGAGTCGTACGACCTGCTGGTGACGCCCACCTTGCCGATCACGGCGTTCGAGGCGGGGGTGGAGGTGCCGAAGGGGTCCGGGTACCGGCGGTGGACGGGGTGGACGCCGTTCACCTATCCGTTCAACCTCACGCAGCAGCCGGCGTGCAGCGTCCCGGTCGGGACTGACGGGGACGGGCTGCCTGTCGGGGTGCAGGTCGTTGCCGCGCGGCATCGGGACGATCTGGTGTTGCGGGCGGCGCACACGCTGTACGAGGCGGGAGCGGGTACGTCGGGCCGGTGGTGACCGGCGTGGGGGCGGGCAGGCACGGCTGCCCGCGGTCATCCCGCCCGGCGGAAGCTCAGGGTTTCGCCCGCCGCTCCCGTGCGCCACAGGTCGTTGCAGGCCTCCGCCATCGCGTCCAGGCCCTCGGTGACGCGGCCCCAGACCGTGCCCGGGACCCAGCCGACGTCGCCGTTGAGGAGGAGGTTGTTGCGCTCGTAGAAGAGGGCGAGGTCGACGAGGGTGGTGCCGGGGCGGACCTCCCGGTCGTAGCCGTACGCCTTCGTGCCCAACTCGGCCCCCGCGAAGGCGAAATAGCACAGGTCGCCCGGAATGGGGGTGACCGTCGGATTCTCCAGCGGGGGTTCGGTTGTCGCGAAGGGCGGGAAAAGGGCGTAGATCTCGTTCCGGGCGTATTTGGCGTGGTACACGTCGCCGCCGAGGGGGAGCGCGTCCCAGACGGCCGCGCAGGTGACCGGGGCCCGGTCGTCGAGCAGTTGGGCCGTGCAGGTGATTCCGCGCCTGACCAGCGAGACTTCGATGCAGCGATCAGCCATGCCCTCCATGGCAGTGCCCATCGGCCCCGCGGTCAAGGGCGCCGGGCCGAGGTATCGGACTGAAAAAGATCGGCATAACCTGCCCGCCTTCGGGTAGCTGCGCGCCCATGGCTCCACCACACAGAACCCCTCCATGGGGTATATCCGACCAAACGACCAGGACTTCCGGCCCCACCCGCCGAACGCTGCTCGCGGGGGTCGCGGCGCTCGGCGCACTGGGGGCGGCCGGCTGCTCGCGGGTGGCCAGCGCCTCCGACGTGGAGGGGGGTGACCTGCTCAGCCGGCTCAGGGCACAGGGAGTCGCCCGGCTCGGCATCGCGGGCGAGATCCCCTTCGGGTACATCGACAAGAACGGCGAGCTGACCGGCGAGGCGCCGGAGCTGGCGAAGGTCGTCTTCAAGCGGCTCGGAGTGGACCGGGTGCAGCCGGTGCCGACGGAGTTCGGCTCCCTCATCCCGGGGCTGGCCTCGCAGCAGTTCGACGTTGTGGCGGCCGGCATGTACATCAACGCCGACCGTTGCCGGCAGGTCATCTTCTCCGACCCCGACTACCAGATGCTCGACGCGTACATCGTGCGCAAGGGCAATCCGCTCGGGCTGCACGACTACGAGGACGTCGTCAAGAAGAAGGCCCGGTTCGCGACCGGCACCGGCTACGCCGAGATCGCCTACGCGGTGGAGCACGGGTACAAGGAGGACGACATCCTGATCGTCCCCGACCAGGTGGCCGGACTCAACGCCGTCGAGTCCGGGCGCGTGGACGTCTTCGCCGGTACGGCACTGACCGTCCGCGAGGTGGTGAAGAAGTCCACGAAGGCGGAGGCCACCGAGGCGTTCGCGCCGATCGTCGACGGCAAGCCGCACGTCGACGGCGGCGGCTTCGCCTTCCGTCCGGACGAGACCAACCTGCGGGACGCCTTCAACGTCGAGCTGCAGAAGCTCAAGAAGAGCGGCGAACTGCTGCGCATCCTCAAGCCCTTCGGTTTCACGCAGAACGAGATGACCGATCTGACCGCGAAGGAGCTGTGCGGCGGATGACCTCGGGACTGTGGGAACTCGTACTCCAGGGCGTCTGGGTCACCGTCCAGTTGCTCTTCTTCAGCGCCCTGCTCGCGGCGGGCGTCTCCTTCGTGGTCGGCATCGCGCGCAGCCACCGGCTGTGGATCGTCCGCTTCCTCGCGGGCTTCTACACCGAGGTGTTCCGCGGCACCTCCGCGCTGGTGATGATCTTCTGGGTCTTCTTCGTGCTGCCCCCGGCCTTCGGCTGGCAGTTGGTGCCGATGTGGGCGGGCACGCTGGCACTCGGCCTGACCTACGGGGCGTACGGCTCCGAGATCGTGCGCGGCGCGCTCGGCGCGGTCGACCCGGCGCAGAAGGAGGGCGGCATCGCCCTCAGCTTCACGCCCTGGCAGCGGATGCGGCTGATCCTGCTGCCGCAGGCGGTGCCGGAGATGATCCCGCCCTTCTCCAACCTGCTGATCGAACTGCTCAAGGGCACCGCCCTGGTGTCGATCATGGGCATGGGCGACCTCGCCTTCAGCGCGAACCTGGTCCGCCTGGCGCTCCAGGAGAGCGCGGAGATCTACACGTACGTCCTGCTGATCTACTTCGTGATCGCCTTCCTGCTCACGCGGGTGATGCGCGGTCTGGAGAAGAAGCTGAAGGCAGGCGTCGGCAAGGCGCCGCAGAAGAAGACGGCGGCCGTGCCGGTGCCTGAGGGAAGTGGTGTGTCGTGAAATGGGACTGGAGCGCGGTCTCCGACTTCATGCCGCACTTCTGGGACGGCCTGCTGGTCACCCTGCAGATCCTGGTGCTCGGTTCGCTGGTCTCCTTCGGCGTCGGCCTGGTGTGGGCGCTGCTGATGCGGGTGCCGAGCCGCTGGGTGACCTGGCCGGTCGGTGTGATCACCGAGTTCATCCGGAACACCCCGCTGCTGGTGCAGCTCTTCTTCCTCTTCTACGTGCTGCCCGAGTGGAACATCACCTTCTCGGCGCTCACCACCGGTGTGGTCGCCATCGGGCTGCACTACTCGACGTACACGATGCAGGTCTACCGGGCCGGTATCGAGGGGGTGCCGGTCGGCCAGTGGGAGGCCGCGACGGCGCTGAACCTGCCGCTGCGGCGGACGTGGACGGCGGTCATCCTGCCGCAGGCGATCCGCCGGGTGGCTCCCGCCCTCGGCAACTACGTGATCTCCATGCTGAAGGACACGCCGCTGCTGATGGCGATCACGGTGCTGGAGATGCTCGGCGAGGCGCGGCTGTTCTCGCAGCAGAACTTCCAGTTCACCGAGCCCCTGACGGTGATCGGCGTGGCCTTCATCGTCATCTCCTACCTGGCCTCCCTTGCCCTGCGAGCCCTGGAGCGACGCCTTGCCCACTGACACTCTTCCCAACCCCGAGAAAAGCCCCGAGCGCAGCTCCGGCGAGCTGATACGCCTGGAGCAGGTCACCAAGCGGTTCGGGGACAACACCGTCCTCGACCACCTGGACTTCTCCGTCGACGCCGGCAAGCACGTCACCCTGATCGGCCCGTCCGGGTCGGGCAAGACGACGATCCTGCGGTTGCTGATGACGCTCCTCAAGCCCGACGAGGGCACGATCACCGTGGACGGGCAGAAGCTCTTCCCGGCGACCGAGAAGGAACGGCGCGAGGCCCGCAAGCAGATCGGGATGGTGTTCCAGCAGTTCAACCTGTTCCCGAACATGAGCGTGCTGCGCAACATCACCGAGGCGCCGGTCACGGTGCTCGGGCTGTCCAAGGACGAGGCCGTGGAGCGCGCCGAGGGGCTGCTCGACATGGTGGGCCTGGCCGACAAGTGCGACGCCCGCCCGGCCCAGCTCTCCGGGGGCCAGCAGCAGCGGGTGGCGATCGCCCGGGCGCTGGCGATGCGCCCGAAGGTGCTGCTGCTGGACGAGGTGACCTCGGCGCTCGACCCGGAGCTGGTGGCGGGCGTGCTGGACCTGCTGCGGGACATCGCGCGGACCACGGACATCACCATGCTCTGCGTGACCCACGAGATGAACTTCGCCCGGGACATCTCGGACCAGGTCCTGATGTTCGACTCGGGCCGGGTCATCGAGGCCGGGGCGCCGGAGAAGATCTTCAGCGAGCCGGAGCACGACCGCACGCGGGAGTTTCTCAGCGCGGTCCTGTAATTGCAGGGCGTCACCGCCCCAACGTCCGAGGTCGGGACGTTGGGGCTGGCCGCAGGCATATGCCAGCGGGCCAGCGTCGCAGATGGGAGCCCTGGAATCCGCTCAACACCCCCTCACGGGCGGCATCTTGGCGGCTATCGTGAACGCAGGGATGCACCAGCGAGCGCAGGGGGAGACCACCGTGGCGCTGCAGCACAAGCCGACCGCGCCGCACCACTCGGCCCAGGACGCCCTGCGTGCCCTGGAGACGGTGGCGCGGCACACCTCCGGTGTCACCGACACCGAGATCGCCCGCCGCAGCGGCCTCGACCGGGAGCGGCTGTCCCCGCTCCTGCGCATGCTGCGCCGCGAGGGCTACGTCGAGCAGACCGCCGACGGCACCTACGTCACCGGGGAGGCCCTGGCCCGCCTCGGCTCGGCCCACGGCCGGGAGCAGGCCCTGCGCGACAAGCTCCAGCGCACCCTGGACCGGCTGCGCGACTCGGTGGGCGCCGCCGTCTACATCAGCCGGTACGTCGACGGCGAGGTCAGCGTCACCCAGTACGCCGACAGCCCGGCCACGCCCAAGGTGAACGAGTGGGTGGACTTCCGCGACTCCGCCCACGCGACCGCGGTGGGCAAGAGCCTGCTGACCCAACTGGACCATGCGGCACGCCGTGACCACCTCGCCCGGCACAAGATGGCCCGCCTGACCTCCCGCACGATCACCAGCGACAGGCTGCTGCTGTCCCGCCTGGAGTCCCAGCCCGCCACCGTCCCGGTCCTCGACCTCCAGGAGTACGCGGTGGGCACGGTCTGCGCGGCCGTGCCGATCACCGCCGGGGCCGCCGTGGGCTGCCTGGCCCTGTCGCTGCCGGTCGCGCACGCGCACCGGCTGCGCCGGGCGGCGGACGAACTGAACCGCGGCGCGGCCCCGGTCCTGCTGTCCCTGGCCATCTAGGGCCAGGCGGGGCAGGGACGGGCGGGGCAGGGACGGGCGGGACGGGGCTGGTCGAGAGCACTGCCCGGGACCGGGTAGTATTTTCTCCGTCGCCGACCGCGGGAAGCGGACGGCGGGAGTCATGCGCCGCTAGCTCAGTTGGTTAGAGCAGCTGACTCTTAATCAGCGGGTCCGGGGTTCGAGTCCCTGGCGGCGCACCGAAGGAAGGGCCCCCTCGCCTCGCGCGAGGGGGCCCTTCCCCTGTCCGGCCGGCTCAGAAGGTGACGTCCGAGCACGCGTAGAACGCGTTGGCCGTGTCGGCGACCGTCCACACCGCGACGATCACGTGGTGCCCGCTCAGCCCGGACGGCAGCGTGCCGCTGTGGGAGAGCGTGGCCGGGGGCTGCTTGCCGCCGTAGGGCACCGTGAAGAACGGCGTGAGGTTGAGGTCGGACCGGGCCAGGTTGTGGTCCTGGTTCCAGCCCGGCTTGGTGACGTAGTACTTGAAGTCGGTCGTGGCGTGCCGGGCGGTGAACTGCCAGCGGAAGGTGTAGCTCTGCCCGCCGTTCACCTTGGTGGTCGGCCACGCCTGGCCGTTGGGCTGCTTGGGGCTGTCGAGCGGGGCGAACCCGGTGTTGCCCGCGGAACAGATCCTTCCGTCGGCCGGACCGGAGGCCGGGAAGCCCTTGGGGCCCTCGACGCTCTGCGGCTCCCACTGGATGGCGCCGCACCCGCTGACCGTGCCGTTCTGGCAGACCTTCTGCCGGCTGACGGGCAGGTCGGTGTAGCCGTGACCGCTGGCGCCGCCGGACGAGAGGACGAGCGCCCCGGTGGTCGCCATGCCCAGTGCGGCCGCGTACAACTTGGTCCTTGTGCGCATACTGCTGCTCCCTGTGACGTGGGGAAGTTCAGTGAGCCGTGCAGGTCTAGACCAAGTTCAGATTATTGTCGGTAGTTGAACATGTCCATACCAAAGGCGGAACGCGCCTGTCCGCGCCCGCCCGGGTTCAGGCCCCCGTGTCCCCGCGGCCCGCGCAGAACGCCACCGTCAGGTCCTTCACCAGCACCTTGCGCTCGTAGTCGTCCAGTTCGACCAGGCCGCGCATGGTGAGCCGGGTCACCGTGTCCTCCACCGAGTCCACCACCGAGGTGAGCACACTCGCCCGCTGGGCCGCGTCCAGCGCGGCGATCCGGCGCCGGTGCATCGCGGCGGCGACCTCGGGGGCGTACTCCACCCGGACCGGGCGCACCGAGAAGACCTCCAGGCCGACCGGCGCCGCGTCCGCCGCCACCAGCCGGGTCAGCGTGTCCCCGGCCACGTCCGCCGCACTGCGCACCGTGCCGAGCGGCTCCACCGGCACCCGGGCCAGCGCCGCCTCGACGCACTCGCGCAGATACGTCTCGTGGTCCTCCACGCCCAGCGTCGCCTTCGCGGTGTCCCGCACCCGCCACACCACCAGCGTCACCGCCCGCAGCGCGACCCCGTTGCCGTCGGCCGCGGGCATCGGCTCGCTGCGCCAGTGCCGCAGCCGCACGTCCACCCGGCGGCGCAGCAGCAGCGGGTTGACCCACATCAGGCCGGTGCGGCGCACCGTCCCCCGGTAGCGGCCGAACAGCCCGAGCACCCAGGCCCGCCCGGTCCGGCCCCGGGCCAGCCCGCCGAACCCGAACATCCCGAGCGCCCCGGCGGCCGCGTACGCCGCCCACTGGGCGGGCCCGAGACCGGCGCCCGCGTGCACGGGCAGCCCGAGCGCCTGGGCCGTGAGCGGCGGCACCAGACCGGCCCACCAGGTGGTGGCCACGCACCCCGCCGCCCCGGACAGCCCCGCGGCCACCCCCGCCGCGCCGGGCAGCACCCGCGCCGGACGTTCCGTCAGTTCCGGGTCGACGGACGGCACCGGGCGCGGGCGGGCGGCCACCCGGCGCCGGGCCGGGGGCCGCTCGCCGGGCCGCTCCCCCGGGCCCTGCCGCCGGGCGACGACCGCGGGCCGCAGCGGCACCGGCGCCGGGGCGGGGTCGTCGCGGAACAGCAGGTGGACGGGGATCTCGGTGGTGGCCTCGTTGTGAATGAGCCGGGCCGGCCGGGAGCCCGTCGTGGACTCGGCCGGGGGCTCGGGCACGGAGCCGCACGAGGACGGGGCCGGGGCCGCGGTTCCGGCCGGCGGCGGGGTCGGGGGTGGGGTCGATGACGTCGTGTTCGTACTCATGCCTGCTCCAGCCTCCGCGCCAGACGCGTCATGAACGGGTGATCACCTGCAGGCCGCCGGTCACGAGAAGAGCCGGCGCCAGGTCTCCGGGCCCGGGTGGCCGTCCGCCGCCCCGCCGCGCCAGCCCTGGGCGCGCTGGAAGGCCTGGACGCCCCGCCGGTCCGCCTCGCCCCAGCGCGGCCCCGGGCCCCTCGTGTAGGACGCGCCGAATCCCTTCTTCACCAACTGCCTGCCGAGCCGGGTGACGTACGCGTTGTCGGCGCCCGGCCGGAACATGCCCCGCCCGGGGTACCCCGCCACCCCGTGCGAGGCGGGACCCGCGGCCGCCGGCGGCGCCTGGGCCCCGCCCGCCTCGCCCGCCCGGCCCTCCGTGACCCCCTTGTAGCGGTACGGCAGGTACTGGGCGGAGTTGGTCCAGTAGGCGTACGGGGTGTCGAGCTTCCGGGTGTGCGGCGGGGTCTGCTCGTACGCCGTGTAGGCGGTGCGCGTGCCGTCCGTCCAGCCGCCGAAGATCACCACGTGGGAGCCCTTCTCCGGGTCGGACGCGTTGTGGAAGAGCAGGATGTCGCCGGGCTGCAGCTCGTCCTTGGTGATGCGGTCGGCGACGGTGGCGAGGCTTCCGGTCCACTCGTTGGCGGGCAGCTTCCACGCCATCGACACGAAGCCCGAGCAGTCCTGGCGGTAACCGTCGGACCAGTACGCGGTCATGCTGTACGGGACCTTCGCGGCCACCCAGATCTTGGCCCGGTCGACGATCTCCGTGCGGGTGACGCCGGCCAGTTCCGCGCCGGCCGGCGGTGCCGCGGGACGGCCGGCCGCACCGTGCAGCGGGGCCCGGGGCCCCTGGGGGGTGCCCGGCTCGTCCGCGGCGGGAGCATCCGGCCGGTGGGGGGCGTGCAGGGCCGCCGGGAGAGCCGCCGCCGGTCCCGCGCCGAGGGCGGACACGGCGGTCGCGGAGGCGGCGGCGGTGGCCACGACCAGGGCGCGGTAGGCCGTCGGATGGGCGGGCGCGCGGCCCGCCGGCGAGTGCGGCAGGACGCGCCGCCAGTGTCGGCAGCCGGGGCACTCGCAGTCGCCCGCGGGGTCGATTTCCTCGAATACGGGAGTCTCCATGCGATTCCCCTCACACTCCCGTCGGGCAGGTCCGCGGCGGCGCACTTCGGTACATGTCGGTCAGTTTCCCAACTGTCCGCATCTCTCGCATGCTGACGGTCCGAATGATGTACCCGGCCGGTCCGGGCCGGTCCGGCCGGTTGCCGGGGGGCGACGGGCGGTGGTCCGGAGCACCGGCCGGCATCGGGTAGAGTTGTGCAGGTCAGCAGGCGCCGCTAGCTCAGTTGGTTAGAGCAGCTGACTCTTAATCAGCGGGTCCGGGGTTCGAGTCCCTGGCGGCGCACCGACACACTCGAAGGCCCCTCGTAGCACACGGGGGGCCTTCGGTGCATTCCGTACCAGGACGTCTTGCGATCATGCCGAACGCCGTAGAACCCTGGTCCGGCCGGGGCCGGGTGCCGAGGGGGATGCCGAGGGGGGCATCATGCAACCGGGGGTCGCCATTCCATGTCTATATGGTGTGCATGCCGTGGTGACCATGACCCACCACTGACACGTCCGTGAAGGTCGAGGGGGACCGGAGCAGGCGAAGCAAGCGACGAAACACGCACGACCCGCGTGTGGGGGGATGACTCATGACGTCGACGCCGTCGGGCGCCGGGGCGGACCACGACCCGTCCCAGACCACCCAGCTCCGGGTGCCCGGGCACCGGAACTGGAACACCGGATCGTTCCGCCGGATAAAGAAGACGCTGCCGAAGTACGACTACGAGCACTACAGCCGCCTCGCGGGCCCCCTCACCCAGCCCGACCCGAACAAGCCGTACCGGGTGCAGTACCGCTCGCTGATCTCGCAGGAGCCGCACCGCATCCGGGTCGCCCTGATGCTGGCCGCGGCGCCGCTGCTGTCGGTGGTGCTGCTGGTCTGGCTGCTCCAGCCGCAGCACTGGACGGAGCGCGACTACCCCGCCTTCTCCTGGCTGCCCGCGCTCGACGTCGTGATGCTCGTCGCGATCGGCCTGATCGAGCTGTTCCGCTGCCTGAACGTGCTGTCGAACGCGCACGCCACCCTGGTCGCCCGCGACCCGGTGCCGGTGGTGCCCGAGACCGGCACCAAGGTCGCCTTCCTCACCTCCTTCGTGCCCGGCAAGGAGCCGCTGGAGATGGTGACGAAGACCCTGGAGGCGGCCGTGAAGATCCGCCACCGCGGTCTGATGCACGTCTGGCTCCTCGACGAGGGCGACGACCCCGAGGTGAAGGAGGTGTGCGCACGCCTGGGCGTGCACCACTTCTCCCGCAAGGGCGTCGCCAAGTGGAACCGCAAGAAGGGCCCGCACCGCGCCAAGACCAAGCACGGCAACTACAACGCCTGGCTGGAGGCGCACGGCGACGACTACGACTTCTTCGCCTCCGTCGACACCGACCACGTGCCGCTGCCCAACTACCTGGAGCGGATGCTCGGCTTCTTCCGCGACCCGGACGTCGGCTTCGTCATCGGCCCGCAGGTCTACGGCAACTACGACAACCCGATCACCAAGGCCGCCGAGTCGCAGCAGTTCCTCTTCCACGCGCTGATCCAGCGCGCCGGAAACCGCTACGGCGGGCCGATGTTCGTGGGCACCTCCAACGCGGTGCGCATCAAGGCGCTCAAGCAGATCGGCGGGCTGTACGACTCGATCACCGAGGACATGGCGACCGGCTTCGAGATGCACCGCCACAAGAACCCGGCCACGGGCCGCAAGTGGCGCTCGGTGTACACCCCGGACGTGCTCGCGGTGGGCGAGGGCCCCAACGCCTGGACCGACTTCTTCACCCAGCAGATGCGCTGGTCGCGGGGAACGTACGAGACGATCCTCAAGCAGTACTGGAAGGGCTGGTTCTCGCTGCCGCCGAGCAAGCTCTTCAACTACACGATGATGATCATCTTCTATCCGATGTCGGCCCTGAACTGGATCCTGGCGGCGCTGAGCTGCTGTCTGTTCCTGGGCCTGGGCGCGTCCGGCGTCAACATCGACCCGGTGGTCTGGCTGATGCTCTACGGCAACGCCTCCGCGCTCCAGATCGGCCTGTACGTCTGGAACCGCCGCCACAACGTCTCCCCGCACGAGCCCGAGGGCTCCGGCGGCGTGGCCGGCATGATCATGTCGGCGCTGTCGGCGCCGCTGTACGCCAAGGCGCTCATCGACTCCGTGCTGCGCCGCAAGAGCAAGTTCGTGGTGACCCCGAAGGGCGACTCGGCCAGCCCCGACACCCTGTTCGGGACCTTCCGGTACCACTGGTACTTCATCGTGGTCTTCGCCGGTTCGATCGCCGCCGGCCTCGCGCTCGGCCACTCGCACCCCGCGATGATCGTCTGGGCGACGTTCGCGCTGCTGATCACCGCGTCGCCGATGTTCGCCTGGCGCCACGAGCTGAGGAAGGCGAAGAAGCAACCGCCGGCCGTGGCGGCGGAGCCCGCGCCGCGGGCTGCGCCGCAGCAGCCCGCGCCCGGACCGGCCCACGCGCCGTACGGGCAGCAGCAGGCGCCGTACGGACAGCAGCCGCGTGGACGGCACGCGGCGCACGCGCCGCAGCACCAGCCCGACTGGGCCGCCTCCGCCGACGGGGGCGACGACCAGACCATGCAGATCGCCCTTGGTGGACTTGGGGGACGTAAGGAATGAAAGACCGTGCCGGCCGCCGCCGCGCCCGTCGCTTCGCGATAGGTACGGCGGTGGTAGTAGCGCTGGCCGGAATGAACGGGCCGTGGCTCTACCGCTTCGGAACCGAGAAATACCACCAGTACAAGATCAACAAGCCGGAGTACAAGGCCGCCAACGGCAAGTGGGAGATCGTCGAGTTTCCCGAGAAGTACCGGCAGAACACCATCCACGCGGCGCTGCTGCGCACCGGCAAAGTGCTGCTCGTCGCGGGGTCGGGCAACAACCAGGACAACTTCGACGCCAAGAAGTACGACACCCGGATCTGGGACCCGGTCAACGGCACCATCAAGAAGGTGCCGACGCCGAGCGACCTGTTCTGCACCGGCCACACCCAGCTCGCCAACGGCAACCTGCTGATCGCGGGCGGCACCAAGCGGTACGAGAAGCTCAAGGGCGACGTCACCAAGGCCGGCGGCCTGATGATCGTCCACAACGAGAACCCGGACAAGCCGATCACCCTGCCGGCGGGCACCCGGTTCACCGGCAAGGAGAACGGCAAGACCTTCGTCTCCAAGGACCCGGTGCTGGTGCCCCGCGCCGAGAAGGTCTTCGACAAGGAGACCGGCGCGTTCCTGCGCAACGACCCGGGCCTCGGCCGGATCTACGTCGAGGCGCAGAAGAGCGGCAGCGAGTACGAGACCGGCACCGAGGACAACTACCGCGTCCAGGGCCTGTCCGGCGCCGACGCCCGCAACACGTACGGCATCGCGCAGAAGCTCGCCCTCGACAAGAAGGACTTCCAGGGGATCCGGGACGCCTTCGAGTTCGACCCGGTCGCCGAGAAGTACATCAAGGTCGACCCGATGCACGAGGCCCGCTGGTACCCGACGCTCACCACCCTGGGCGACGGCAGGATCCTCAGCGTCTCCGGCCTCGACGACATCGGCCAGCTCGTCCCGGGCAAGAACGAGGTCTACGACCCCGAGACGAAGGAGTGGACCTACACCGACAAGGTCCGCCAGTTCCCGACGTACCCGGCGCTGTTCCTGATGCAGGACGGCGAGATCTTCTACTCGGGCGCGAACGCCGGCTACGGCCCCGACGACGTGGGCCGCGACCCGGGCATCTGGGACGTGGAGACCAACAAGTTCACCAAGATCCCCGGCATGAGCGACGCGAACATGCTGGAGACGGCGAACACGGTGCTGCTGCCGCCCGCGCAGGACGAGAAGTACATGGTGATCGGCGGCGGCGGGGTCGGCGAGTCCAAGCTGTCCAGCGAGAAGACCCGGATCGTCGACCTCAAGGCGGACGACCCGAAGTTCGTGGACGGGCCGTCGCTGGAGAAGGGCACACGCTATCCGCAGGCCTCGATCCTGCCCGACGACAGCGTGCTGGTCTCCGGCGGCTCGGAGGACTACCGGGGCCGCGGCGACTCCAACATCCTCCAGGCGCGGCTGTACCACCCGGACACCAACTCCTTCGAGCGGGTCGCCGATCCGCTGGTGGGCCGCAACTACCACTCCGGTTCGATCCTGCTGCCCGACGGACGCCTGATGTTCTTCGGCTCGGACTCGCTCTACGGCGACAAGGCCAACACCAAACCGGGCAAGTTCGAGCAGCGGATCGAGATCTACACGCCGCCCTACCTGTACCGGGACTCGCGGCCGGACCTGTCCGGCGGCCCGCAGACCATCGCGCGCGGCGAGTCGGGCACGTTCACCTCGCGGGCGGCGTCCACCGTCAAGAAGGTGCGGCTGATCCGGCCGAGCGCCTCGACCCACGTCACGGACGTGGACCAGCGGTCCGTCGCGCTGGACTTCAAGGCGGAGGGGGACAAGCTGACGGTGACGGTGCCGGAGAGCAAGAACCTGGTGCAGTCGGGCTGGTACATGATGTTCGTGACGGACGGGGAGGGCACGCCGAGCAAGGCGGAGTGGGTGCGGGTGCCGTAGCGCTCCCGCGGGTGGTGTCCTCGGGTGCGGGGAACACGGTGGTCGTTCCGGGCCCCCGCACCCCCGGGGCGTCTACCCCTGCGCCAGCTCCAAGGCGTACTCCGGCCACCACTCCCCCGCCTTCGGGCCGCCCTTGCACTCCCCGTCGGACTCCCCGGGGCGCTTGACCCACAGGTAGGCGTCCACGAGGGGGTCCGCCGTCTTCGTGGTCGGGGTCTCGCCGAGGGCACGGCCCGGCGGGTTGCACCAGCGCTCGTCGGGGGCGCCCTCGGTGTAGGGGCCGTTGCCGTTGCGGCTGGTGTCGATGACGAAGTGCTTGCCGCCCACCTTGGCGGAGAGCTGCTTGCCGTAGGCGATGGAGTCCTCGGTGCTGTAGAAGTTCGAGACGTTGACCGCGAAGCCGTCGGCCCGGTCGACGCCGGCCCACTTCAGGGGCTCGAAGATCTGGTCGGGGTGGCCCCAGCCGGCGTTGCCCGCGTCCAGGTACACCTTGGTGTTCTTCAGGGCGGAGAGCTTGGCGATCGCGCCCTTGAGGAGGTCGTAGCGCTCCTCGTGGAACTCCTCCGGGGTGCAGCCGTCCACGAGGTGGAGCACCGCGTCCGGTTCCAGGACGACGGTGGCGGCCCGGTCGCCGATGCCCCGGGCGACCGCGTCGACGAAGGAGCGGTAGGCGTCCCCGTCCGCGGCGCCGCCCCCGGAGTACTGGCCGCAGTCGCGGTGCGGGATGTTGTAGAGGACGAGCAGCGCCGTGCGGCCGGCCTTGTCGGCGGCCTCGGTGAAGCCGCGGGCCTGCTCCTCGGGGTTCTCCGGACTGATCCACTCGGCGGCCGGCTGCTGGGCGATCCTGCGGAGCTTCTCGGCCTGGTCCTTCTTGCCGTCCTCGGTGAGGGAGGCCACCTGCCGGGCCGCGGTGCCGTCGGGGTTGACCCAGAACGGGTCGGTCTCCTTGGGCTGTTGCGTGATCCCGGCGCCCGCCCCCTTGGCGTCGTCGTCGCCGGACGAGGAGCAGCCCGCCAGCAGCAGGGCCGCCGCCGCGAGTGCCGCCGCCGGCGCGGCCCGCCTCCTGGACATGGTTCCGGCCGGCCTGCTGCCGTACATCCAACCCCCCTGGGTGCACTGTTCCGAGGCTCAATCCTGACATACGCCACCCGTGCCCAGGCGGTTCCCCGGAGGGCGGGCGGGGAGTGTGCCAGGGGGCGTCGTCCGGGCCGGGCCGGCTCCGGGCGACGGTGCCCTGTGGACCGGCCCGAGCGGGTCCGGCGCGTGCGGCCGCAGGGCGGAGGAGGGCGACGGGGCGGAGCCCCGGCAACCGACGACGACGCCGCAGACGTGCGTGCCGGGGCCCCGCGACCCCGGCATGATCCAGACGACACCCCCTAGGGGCCGGTTCCGGTCAGGTACGCCGAGACGACGACGTTGGCCGTGTAGCTGTCGGTGGTGCGGTCGAAGGTGCCGCCGCAGGTGATGAGGCGCAGTTCGGCGCGGCCCGTGTCGCGGGGGCCGTAGGCCTGCTGGGCGTCGAAGCCGTCGCGGGTGAGGACCTGGATGTCGTCGACGGTGAACTCGGCGGTCCGGGCGTCGTCGCGGAGCACGCGGATCGTCTGGCCGGGTTCCAGGCTGCTGAGCCGGTAGAAGACGGCGGGCTGGGTCTCGGTGTCGACGTGGCCGACCAGCAGGGCGGTCCCGGCGGCTCCGGGGGTGACACCGGCCTCGTACCAGCCGACGGCGCCGGGCTGGTCGAAGGGCGGCGGTTCGATCGCGCCCTTGGTGTCGAGGCCGCGGGCGAGGACGGGGGCGGCGGTGCCGAGTGCGGGGATCTCCAGCCGCTGCGGCCGGGCCGCGCCGAGGGGGGCGTGGGCCGCCGGCAGGGGGACGTCCGGGGGCCGGCCGGCCGCTGCCATGTCGCCGGTGGCCGGGCGGGAGACGCCCTCGCGCACGTCGGTGGCCTCGCGGCCCCACAGCCACAGCCCGAGGAGCAGCACGGTCCAGGCGATGCCGGTCACCAGGCGGCCGCCGGGAGCGGGAGTGCGGGGCGCGGTGTCCCGCGTGTCCGGTTCGGACATGGTCAGTCCGTCCCGCGGCTCCGGCTGCGGACGCTGCGCAGCGCGACGGCGACGGCGGCGATGCCGGCCAGCACCAGGCCGGTCAGGGTGTGCGCCGTGCCGGGGGCGGCGACGCGCGCCGCGGCTCCGGTGTCCGAGGCGGCCAGCCCGGAGGTGCCGCCGCCGCCCGCGTCGACGGGGGCGACGGGTGAGGCGTGGGCGGCCGGGCGGCCCTCGTCGCGGACGGTGATGGTGCCCTTGCGCGCCTGGTCGCCGCACTTGACCTGCACGGTGTACGCGCCCGCCCGCACGCTGGTGCGGACCCGGCCGGCGCCGACGAGGACGCCGTCCCGCTCGGCCAGGGCGAGGCGCACGTCCGACTCGAAGGCGGCGGAGACGGCGACGGCCGTCTTCTCGGTGCAGTCGGGCACGCGGAGCGTGACGTCGGTGCCGGGGGCCGGTGCGGACGGGGACGCGGAGACGTCTCCGCCGTCCGCCGCGTAGGCGCAGGCCGCCGGTGCGCACAGCGCGGTGGCCAGCGCGGCCCCGGCACAGAGGGTGACTTTCAGTGAGCCCATCGTGTACCTCCAGTTACCTGGAGGCTGCCCCGCGGGCCCCCGCACCGCATCCGGTGCGGGGGTCTGGCTGCTCCGATCGGGTCATACGGGCACCGCCCGGGTTTCAGACCCGTTCGACGAGGTCCGCGATGGAGTCGACCACCTGGGACGGGCGGTAGGGGAAGTCCTCGACCTGCTCGGGCCGGGTGAGGCCGGTGAGGACGAGGAAGGTCTGCATCCCGGCCTCCATGCCCGCCAGCACGTCGGTGTCCATGCGGTCACCGATCATCGCACTGGTCTCGGAGTGCGCGCCGATCGCGTTGAGCCCGGTGCGCATCATCAGCGGGTTGGGCTTGCCGGCGAAGTACGGCTGCTTGCCGGTCGCCTTGGTGATCAGCGCGGCCACGGCGCCGGTCGCCGGGAGCGGCCCCTCGGTGGAGGGGCCGGTCTCGTCGGGGTTGGTGCAGATGAAGCGGGCGCCGGCGTTGATGAGCCGGACCGCCTTCGTCATGGCTTCGAAGGAGTAGGTGCGGGTCTCGCCGAGGACCACGTAGTCGGGGTCGTGGTCGGTGAGGATGTAGCCGATGTCGTGCAGGGCCGTGGTCAGGCCGGCCTCGCCGATGACGTACGCCGAGCCGCCGGGCCGCTGGTCGTCCAGGAACTTGGCGGTGGCCAGGGCCGAGGTCCAGATGGAGTCGATCGGCACGTCGAGGCCCATGCGGCGCAGCCGGGCGTGCAGGTCCCGCGGCGTGTAGATCGAGTTGTTGGTGAGGACCAGGAAGGGCTTGCCGGATTCACGGAGCCTCTTGAGGAAGGCGTCGGCGCCGGGGATCGGCACGCCCTCGTGGATGAGGACCCCGTCCATGTCGGTGAGCCACGACTCGATGGGCTTGCGGTCTGCCATGTGCTCGGTCTCCTGCCTGGGCGGTCCTGCGTCGCCCCAGCCTAAACAGTGCCGGATCTCCGGGGAACGGGCGTCCCGGCCCCCGGACCCGCCGGTGCGCGGCCGGGTCAGCTTCCCGTGGCCTTCTTCCAGGCGTCGATGTAGGAGGTGAGGTTCTCCTCGATGTCGTCCCAGTCGGGCTCGAAGACCTCCACCCCGTCCATCAGCCCGGCGAGGGCGACGGCGTTCGCGTCGGTGGCCTTGACGTCCTGGCGGGCCGCGAAGCCGCCGCCGATCTCGCTGACCTGCTGCTGCGCCGTCCGGCTCAGCAGGTGGTCGAGGAGCTTCCTGCCGTTGTCGGAGTGCGGGGCGCCGGTGACCAGGCCGGCCGCGTAGGGCAGGGCGAAGGTGGTGGGCCGGCCGCCCTCGCGGGCCGGGAACCAGATGCCGAGGTTGGGCATGGTCCTGGACTGGGCGTGGTTCATCTGGACGTCGCCGTTGGCGACGAGCAGTTCGCCCTTGTCGACCTTGGGGGCGAGCTTGCCGGTGGAGGCGGACGGGCCGACGTTGTTCTTCTGGAGCCGGCCGAGGTACTCCATGGCCTGCTGCTGCCCGCCGAAGTCGTGCATCGCCTTGATGAGGACGGCGGTGCCGTCGCCCGCGACGCCGGGGGTGGAGTACTGGAGCTTGTTCTCGTACTTCCCGTCGAGCAGCTCCTCCCAGGTGGCGGGGGCATGCTTCAGCTCCTTGGTGTTGTGGACGAAGCCGAAGTAGTTGTTGACCACGGCGGTCCAGGTGCCGTTCGCGGCCTTGTCGGCGCCGCTGACCCGGTCGGCGCCCCGCGGCGCGTACTTCTGGAGCAGGCCCTTGGTGTCGGCCTGCTGGATGAAGGGCGGGAGGGTGACGAGGACGTCGGCCTGCGGGTTGCGCTTCTCGCGGACGGCGCGCTGCACCATCTCGCCCGAGCCGCCCTCGACGTACTCGACCCTGATGC
This sequence comes from Streptomyces sp. NRRL F-5650, assembly GCF_000721365.1. Classification (NCBI taxonomy): domain Bacteria; kingdom Bacillati; phylum Actinomycetota; class Actinomycetes; order Kitasatosporales; family Streptomycetaceae; genus Streptomyces; species Streptomyces sp. NRRL F-5650. The sequence goes on from NZ_JOGV01000015.1 coordinate 97,119, forward strand.
CGGTCTCCTTCTCGAAGTCGGCGAAGACCCGGTCGTACCAGCCGTCGCCGTTCTCGCCCTTGAGGCCGTCGGCGCTGTACACGGTGACGACGTTCTCGTCGGAGGCGGCGGAGGTGCCGGAGCAGGCGGTCAGGGGGACGGCGACGACGGTGAGGGCGGCGAGGGAGGCGAGCGGCTTGCGGGTGGTCCTGGGCATGGCGGGGCGAACTCCTTGCGGGGTCGGGGCGGTTCAGCGGTAGGAGGCCCTGGTGCGGATCCGGGAGACGGCGAGCAGCACCAGCAGGGTGGCGGTCATGAGGACCACGGCGACGGCGGAGCCGGTGAACAGGGCGCCGCGGTCGGTGGCCGCGTAGATCAGGACGGGCAGCGGGGTCCAGTCGGGCGGGTAGAGCATCATCGTGGCGCTCAGCTCGCCCATGGACAGGGCGAAGCAGAGCCCGGCGGCGGCGGTCAGGGACGGCAGCAGCAGCGGGAGCTTCACCCGCCACAGCACGTACGCCGGTGAGGCGCCCAGCGACGCGGCGGCCTGTTCGTAGGCGGGGTCGAGGCGGGTGAGGGCGGCGGACACCGACTGGTGGGCGAAGGCGGTGACCAGCACGGTGTGGGCGACGATCACGATCCAGCGGGTGCCGTTGAGCAGCATCGGCGGCTGGGAGAAGGCGACCAGGGTCGCCAGGCCGACGACGACGGAGGGCACGGCGAGGGGCAGCACGAACAGGGCGTCGAGTGCCTTGCGGAGCCGCTGGCCCAGCTCCGCCGCCGCGAGCGCGGCCCAGGTGCCGGCGGTCAGGGCGAGCAGGCTCGCGGTGAGGGCGGTGACCAGGCTGGTGGTGAGGGCCTGGAGGGCCTCGCCGCGGGTGGCGGCCGCGTAGTGGGCGGTGGTCGGTCCGGAGGGCAGGACGCCGGACCAGTTCGTGGCGAAGGAGGCGCCCAGGACGACCAGGAGGGGCAGGGCGAACAGGGGCACGAAGAGCAGGAGGAAGAGGGCCCACACGGCCCACCTCGCCCCGCGGCTATGCACGAGCACGGCGGCTCACCACCCGGTAGAGGCCGTACAGGCCCACGGAGATCAGGACGTTGACGACGGCGACCACGCAGGCGCCCGGGTAGTCGGACTCCAGGATCGCCTTGCCGTAGACGAGGGTCGGCAGGGTGGTGACGCCCTTGGCGCCCGTGAACAGGACGATGCCGAACTCGTTCAGGCACAGGACCAGGACCAGGCTGCCGCCGGCCGCGAGGGCGGGCAGCGCCTCCGGCAGGACGATCCGCCGGACGATGCGCGGAGCGCGGGCGCCCAGCGAACCGGCGGCCTCGAGCTGGGCGGTGTCGAGCTGGGAGAAGGCGGCGAGCAGCGGGCGCATCACGAACGGCGTGAAGTACGTGATCTCGGCGAGCAGGACGCCCCACGGCGTGGTCAGGAACCGGAACGGCCCCTCGGCCGCGCCCGTGACGCCGGTCCACGCGCCGTTGGCCATGCCGACGCTGCCGTAGACGAAGAGCAGGGCGAGGGTGACGAGGAAGGACGGGAAGGAGAGGAAGACGTCGACGAACCGTGCCACCGCCCGTGCCCCGGGGAACGGCACGAAGGCGATGACCAGCGCGAGCAGGAACCCGAGCACCAGGCACCCGGCGGTGGCGGCGACGGCCAGCCACACGGTGGTCCACAGCGCTTCCCGGAAGGCGGTCGAGGCGAGCACGTCGGCGTACGGCCGGAGCGAGGTGCCGCCGGTGTCGGGGCGGAAGGACTGCTGGACGACGAGGGCGAGGGGGTGGAGGAAGAAGAGGGCGAGGAGGGCCACGGGCGGCAGCGCCCACAGGCGGGGGCGCCACGCCCCTCGCCCGCGGTCACCGGACCGTCGGTCCTCGCGCCCGCGCGGGGCGACGGCCCCCGGCGCCGGTTCACCGGTCATCGGCGCTCACCTCCGCGGGCAGCAGCACCGCGTCGTCGGGCGCGAAGTGCAGGCTCACCGGCTCCCCGTGCGCCGGGGGCGCCTTCAGTTCCCGTACGTCGGCCATCACGCGGTGCCCGGCGACGTCGACGTACAGCCGGTGCGTGGTGCCGCGCCACTGGATCTCCGTGAGCGTGCCGGTGATCCGGTTGGGCCCGTCGCCGAGGCCGACGAGGTGGGGCCGTACGCACAGGGTCGCCGAGGCGCCGGGCACGGCGTTGCCGGTGTCCACCTTCAGCTCCGTCTCCCCCAGCAGCGCGCCGTCCCGCCCCACCGTCACCGGCAGGAGGTTGGCGTTGCCGACGAAGGACGCCGTGAATGCGTTGGCGGGCGCCCGGTACAGCTCGCGCGGGGTGCCGCAGGCCCGCAGGCGGGCCCTGTCCATCACGGCGATCCGGTCGGCGAGGGTGAGTGCCTCCACCTGGTCGTGGGTGACGTAGAGGATCGTCACGTCGGGCAGCTCGCGGTGCAGGCGGGCCAGTTCGGCGAGCATCCCGGAGCGCAGCCGGGCGTCGAGCGCGGACAGCGGTTCGTCCAGGAGCAGGACGCCGGGCCGGACGGCCAGCGCGCGGGCGATGGCGACGCGCTGCTGCTGGCCGCCGGAGAGTTCCCGGGGGTGGCGGCGGGCGTAGGCGCCCATGCCGGTCATCTCCAGTGCCTCGGCGACCCGGGTGCGGATCTCGGCCCTGGGGACCTTGCGGGCGCGCAGCCCGAAGGCGACGTTCTCCTCGACCCGCATGTGCGGGAAGAGGGCGTACTGCTGGACGACCATGCCGATGCCGCGCCGGTGCGGGGGCAGGCCGGTGACGTCGCGGTCGCCGAGGAACACCCGTCCCGCGGCGGGCCGTACGAACCCGGCGACCGCCCGCAGCGCGGTGGTCTTGCCGGACCCGGACGGGCCGAGCAGGGCCATGACCTCGCCGGGTTCGACGGTGAGGTCCAGGGCGTCGAGGACGGTGTTGCCGTCGTAGGCGACGGTGACGTGGTCGAAGCGGATGCCGCCGGTGGTGGTGGGGTGCGCCATCAGCCGGCTCCGCGCAGCAGGGCGGGCAGGGCGGCGACGGAGTCGAGGACTTGGTGCGCGCCCGCCTCGCGCAGGGCGGCCTCGCCGTGGGCGCCGGTGCGCACCCCGGCGACCAGGCCCGCGCCGGCCCGTACGCCGCTGAGCACGTCGTACGAGGTGTCGCCGACGACGGCGACCTGGCGTACGGCGTCGGCGGCGCCGGTGCGCAGGAAGGCCGTCAGCACCATGTCGGGGAAGGGGCGTCCGCGTCCGCCGGCGTCGGCGGGGCACAGGGTGAGCGGCACCAGGCCGCGCCAGCCCAGCGCGTCGAGCAGGGCGTCCTGGGTGACGCGGGCGAAGCCGGTGGTGAGGACGACGGTGCGGCCGTCGGCGGTCAGTTCCTCGACGGCCTCGCGGGCGCCGGGGACGGGGGCGACCAGGCCGTCGTCGACGAGTGCGCCGTACGCCCGCTCGAAGGCGGTGTTGGCCCGCCGGGCGCGCTCCTCGTCGCCGAACAGGTGCCGGAAGACGGAGATCTTGGACTCGCCCATGGTGGCGCGGACGTACGCGAGTTTCTCGGCGTGCTCCGGGGTGCCGGGCTCGACGCCGAGTTCGCGGGCGGCGGTGTCGAAGGCGCGCTCGACGAGGCCGCCGTCGGCGACGGTGGTGCCGGCCATGTCGAGCACGACGAGGCGGATGCCGGCCGGGGGGTGCGGGTTCACGGTGGTCATGCGGGTGTCACCAGCCCAGTTCGTTCGCGGTGGTCTCGGCTATCGCGGGTGAGCAGGTCATGCCGCGCCCGCCGGGCCCGGTGACCAGCCACACGCCCTCGCGCACCCGCTGGCGGTGCACGACGCGGCCCGGGTCGGTGCACTGCGCGTACACCCCGGCCCAGCGGCGGCGGACGCGCGGCAGCGGGCGGCCGAGGAGGGACTCGACGACGCCGGTGAGGTGCTCGTAGGGGTCCTCGAGGGTGTCGAAGGCGAAGGGGTGCTCGTCCTCGTGCGTGTCGCCGATGGTCAGCCCGCCGTCGGCGCGCTGGACCATGAGCAGTTGCATCCGGTGCTCGGCGGCCGTGACGGGCTGCGGCTGCCGGGCGTTCAGCTCGTCCAGGGCGGGCGAGCCGTACGCCGGGTAGTAGCGGAAGCTGTCGGCGTCGGCGACCGAGGTGGTGAGCGGTTCGCCGAGGGGGTCGGTCTGCATCATCTGCAGGCGGACCCGGCGTACCGGCAGTCCGGGTCCGGCCAGTTCGCGGACGAGGCCGCCGAGCCAGGCGCCGGTGCACAGCAGGACGGCGTCGCCGCCGTGGGTGTCGCCGTGGTCGTCGCGGACGGCGTGTTCGCCGACGACGTCGCGGACCTCGCGGCCGGGCAGGAAGGTGTACCGGGGGGACTTGAGCAGCTCGGCGCGCAGGGCGAGCTGGGCGGTGCGCGGTTCGACGGCCGCGTCGCGCTCGCAGTACAGCGCGGCGTCGAACGCGCCGCGCAGGGCCGGGTTCAGGGCGCGGGCCTCGGCGGGGGTGAGCAGCTTGTGGCCGCGGGCGGCGGCGTCCGGGCGGGCGACGGCCGCCTCGGCGACGGCACGCTCCAGGTCGCCGCGGAGCGGGGTCAGGGAGCCGTTCGCGCGGAAGCCCAGCGCCGGGACCCGGGCGCCGATCTCCTCCCACAGCTCCCGGGCCCGCAGCGCGGTCTCCAGCTCCTCCCCGCCCGCTCGGCCACTGACCCAGATCTGGCCGAAATTGCGCAGCGAGGCGCCGCGGGCCTCTCGCTCGCGCTCGATCTGTACGACCTCGTGGCCGCGGTTGACTGCGTGCCAGGCGTGCATGGTGCCCACCACGCCGGCTCCGACGACTATGACTCTCACGACCGCCACGCTCCTCGGCATCGGGGAACCGGAGGCATCCGGCTGACGACGGAAGCGTGAACTGGCCATCACTTTTGGGCTAGACCCGTTATCTTCCCGTTACCTCTCCGCGTGCTCGACCTCGGTCGCCGACGGCGCTTTCCGGCCGGTACCGGCAGGTGCCGGCAGGTGTCAGCCGTGCAGACGGGTGGTGAAGGAGAAGCGGTCGCCGCGGTAGAGCGTGCGCACCCGCTCCAGCGGGCGGCCCTCCGTGTCCCGGGAGACCCGGTGGATGAGCAGCATCGGGAGGGCCGGCGGGGTGCCGACCAGCAGGGCCTCGCGCGGGGTGGCGAGCACGGTCTCGATGCGTTCGTCGGCGTACCCGAAGGCGATGCCCTGTCCGGCGAGGTGGGCGTAGAAGGACGAGTCGGGGTCGAAGGCGGTGTCCAGGTCGGGGACGCGGGCCACGGCGACGTACGTGCTCTCCAGCCCGACGCGCTCGTCGTCCGCGAGCAGCACGCGCTCCAGGTGCCAGACGGGCTCCCCCCGGGTGAGGCCGGTCTCGGCGGCGAGCGCGGCGGGGCAGGGGAAGCGGTCGAGGGTGACGAGAGCGCGGCCGGGGGTGCGTCCCTGGCGCCGGACGCCCTCGGTGTAGCTGGCCAGGGACAGGGGCTGCGCCAGCTTGGGACCGGCGACCACGGTGCCGCGGCCCTGCCGGCGCAGCTTGCCCTCCAGCACGAGTTCGCGCAGGGCCTGTCGCACGGTCTCGCGGGCGACCTCGTAGCGCTCGGCGAGGTCCCGCTCGGTGGGGATGACGCCGCCTTCCCCCAGTTCGCCGACGAGGCGGTCGATCCGTGCCTTGACGGCGTAGTACTTCGGCACGCGCCCGTGCTCGGGGATCCCGGAGCGCACGGGGGCGCCGGGGGCCTGGTCGTTGGGATAGTCCACGCAGGGATGGTCGCAGACGCGACTCCGGGCCGACGCCCGGCACCGGGGGCGGTGTCCGGCACGGGGGGCGGTGTCCGGCACTGGGGGCGGTGTCCGGCACTGGGGCGGCGACCCGCACGGGGTGCGGCAACCGACACCGGACCGGCGACCGCCCGGGGGCAGCAACCGACACCGGGACGACGGCCCACACGAGGACCGCAACCGACACCGGGACGGCAACCGACACCGGGACGACAACCGACACCAGACCGGCGACCGCACGAGGGCAGCAACCGACACCGGACCGGCGACCCACACCAGGACCGCAACCGACACCGGGACGACGACCGACACCAGACCGGCGACCCACACCAGGGCAGAGACCGGCACCGGACCGGCGACCGGCGCCCGGTGGGGTTCGCGGTGCCCGTGCGAGAGTGGTCCCATGACTGGTACTCCACCCGGCACTCCCCCTCTGCGCGTCGGCCTCGTCGGTTACGGCCTCGCGGGTTCCGTCTTCCACGCCCCGCTGATCGCCGCCACCGAGGGCCTGGCCCTGGACACGGTCGTCACCTCGAACCCGGAGCGGCAGCAGCAGGCCCGCGCCGAGTTCCCGGACGTGCGCGCGGTCGCCACCCCCGACGAGCTCTTCGACCGGGCCGCCGGCCTGGACCTGGTCGTCGTCGCCTCCCCCAACAAGACGCACGTGCCGCTCGCGACCCGGGCCCTGGAGGCCGGTCTGCCGGTCGTGGTGGACAAGCCGGTCGCGGGCACCGCCGCCGAGGCGCGGACCCTGGCGGCGCTGGCCGAGGAGCGGGGCCTGCTCCTGTCCGTCTTCCAGAACCGCCGCTGGGACAACGACTTCCTCACCCTGCGGCGCCTGCTCGCCGAGGACGCGCTGGGCGAGGTGTGGCGCTTCGAGTCCCGTTTCGAACGCTGGCGTCCGAAGCCGAAGGGCGGCTGGCGCGAGTCCGGCGACCCGGCGGAGATCGGCGGCCTCCTGTACGACCTCGGCAGCCACGTCGTCGACCAGGCCCTCGTCCTCTTCGGCCCGGTCACGCAGGTCTACGCCGAGTCCGTGGTCCGGCGGGCGGGCGCGGAGGCGGACGACGACACGTTCGTCGCGCTCACGCACGCGAACGGCGTCCGCTCCCACCTCCACGTCTCCTCCACCGCCGCCCAGCTCGGTCCCCGCTTCCGGGTGCTCGGCTCGAAGGCCGGTTACGTCAAGCACGGCCTCGACCCCCAGGAGGCGGCGCTGCGCGAGGGTAAGCGGCCGGGCCCCGGCTGGGGCGAGGAGGACGAGTCGCTGTGGGGCCGCGTCGGCGCCGGGGAGTCCCCGACGACCGGCGGCGGACAGGTGACGGCGACCGTCCCGGGCGACTACCCCGCGTACTACGCGGCGGTGGCCGCGGCCCTGCGCGAGGGCGGCCCGAACCCGGTGGACGCGCGGGAGGCGGCCGCCGCCCTGGACGTCCTGGAGGCGGCCCGCCGCTCCGCCCGCGACGGCGTGGTGGTGTCCCTGTGAGCCCCGGGGCACCCGCACCGACGCCGTCCGGCGCGTCCGTCCCCACCGTGGCTGAGCTGGAGGAGCAGGAACGCCGCCTGGTCTTCCGCCGGTTCACCCACGACGACGCCTGGGCGCTGGGCTCCCTCCTCGTCGAGCTGGCCCGGGAGCGCGAGGCCCCCGTCGCCGTCGACATCCACCGCGCCGGGCAGCAGCTCTTCCACGCCGCCCTGCCGGGTTCCACCCCGGACAACGACGCCTGGATCGCCCGCAAGCGGCGCGTGGTGGAGCGGTACGGCTCGGCGTCGTACCTGGTCGGCTCGCGGTTCAGGGCCAAGGGCACGACCTTCGAGGAGTCCTCGCGCCTCGACCCCGGCACGTACGCGGCGCACGGCGGCTCCTTCCCGATCACCGTGGCCGGTGTCGGTGTCGTCGGCGCGGTGACGGTGTCCGGGCTGCCGCAGGTGGCGGACCACCGGCTGGTGGTGGAGGCGCTGGAGCGCTTCCTCGGCGAGTGACCCGAACGGCCCACGGGCCGCGCGGTCCGGTGTGGTCGGGGAATCACCGGTGGGTACCCGTGGTTGTCGGCAGAGAAGCAGCATGATCACGGTGCCCACCGGAGGGATCACACGCGATGAACGAGGCGACGGCTTCCCCGAAGAACCCCGAGGACCCGAGGGACCCGAAGGACCCCGGAAGTCTGAAGAAATCGGTCGGACGGTACGGCGTCTGGACCGGGCTGCTGCGCGCCGGGGGCCCTGACGGCGCGGCCGAACACGCCGAGGCCGCCGCCGAGTTGGAGCAGCTCGGCTACGGCGCCCTGTGGCTCGGCGGCAACACCTCCGCCCGTGACGCCGCCCCGCTGATCGCGGCGACCTCGCGGATCGTGGTCGGCACCAGCATCCAGAGCATCTGGGAGCACAAGCCGTCCGAGGCGGCGGCGGGCTTCGCCGAGCTGGAGGTGTCCCACCCGGGCCGCTTCGTGCTCGGCCTCGGGGTGAGCCACGGCCCGATCGCGCAGGGGTACCGCCGCCCGTACTCGACGATGGTCGGCTACCTGGACGAGCTGGACCGCGCCGGGATGCGCTCCGGCCACCGGGTGCTGGCGGCACTCGGTCCGAAGATGCTGGACCTGTCCCGGGACCGGGCGGCGGGCGCCATCCCGTACCTGGTCACGCCCGAGCACACCGCGCAGGCCCGCGAGCGGCTCGGCGCGGGCCCGCTGCTGGCACCGGAGCTCAAGGTCGTCCTCGACCCCGACCCGTCCCGGGCCCGCGCGACGGCCCGCGCCTACCTCGCCATGTACCTGAAGCTGCCGAACTACACGAAGAACTTCCTGAACCTCGGCTTCACCGACGACGACGTCACCGGCGGCGGCAGCGACCGCCTGATCGACGCGGTCTTCGCCTGGGGCGACGAGTCCACGGTCCGCGCCCGCATCGACGCCTTCCACACCGCGGGCGCCGACCACGTCGCCCTCCAGCTCGTGGAGGACGACATGACCCGCCTGCCGAGGGAGGGCTGGCGCAGGCTGGCTTCCCTGCTGGCGTAAGGGCGTAAGGGCACCGCACCCCGCGAGCGAGGGGCGCGGGGCCGCGGCACGCGCGGCTCCGCCGCGTGGGCGGGACGAACCGCACACGACCCGCGCCCGGCAACGCACCGCGGTCCCCCGCCCCCCCGGCGGAGCGCTACGCCCCCTTCAGCTCCTGCCGCTGCCGCCCCAGCCCCTCCACCTCCAGCTCGACGACGTCCCCCGCCCGCAGGTACGGCTTCGGCTCGGGCTGCCCCATGGCCACCCCCGCCGGCGTCCCGGTGTTGATCACGTCACCGGGACGCAGCACCATGAACTGGCTGACGTACCGCACGACCTCCCCCACCGGGAAGATCTGCTCCGCCGTCGTCCCGTCCTGCTTCAGCTCGCCGTTGACCCACAGCCGCAGCGACAGCCGCTGCGGGTCGGGCACCTCGTCGGCGGTCACCAGCCAGGGGCCCAGCGGGTTGAACGTCTCGCAGTTCTTGCCCTTGTCCCAGGTCCCGCCGCGCTCGATCTGGAACTCCCGCTCGGACACGTCGTGCGCGACCGCGTACCCGGCGACGCACGCGAGCCCCTCCTCGGCGGACTCCAGGTAGCGGGCCGTGCGCCCGACGACGACCGCCAGCTCCACCTCCCAGTCGGTCTTGGCGGACCCGCGAGGCACGAGCACCGTGTCGTACGGCCCGACCACCGTGTCCGGCGCCTTGAAGAACACCACCGGCTCGGCGGGCGGTTCGGCCCCGGTCTCGCGGGCGTGGTCGTGGTAGTTCAGCCCGATGCACACGATCTTGCCGATGCGTCCCACCGGCGGTCCGACGCGCAGCCCCGTGGCGTCCAGGGCGGGCAGCGCACCGGCCTCGGCGGCGGCCCGGATCCGGCCCAGCGCGCCCTCGTCGGCGAGCAGTTCGCCGTCGATGTCCCGCACGACGCCCGACAGGTCTCGCAGGGTCCCGTCGGCGTCGAGCAGCGCGGGCCGCTCCGACCCCGCCGTACCGACTCGCAACAGCTTCATGATCCCCAACTCCTCGATCGCGGGCAGCCCGCCCGACGAGGCGCGACCTGGGTGCGGCAGCGACGCGACAGCATCGGAGGAATGGTCGATCCTCCAAGGGTGCGGTCCACTCCGCAATACCCCGTTCACGTACTGGACCGTAGCCGCGCGCCGCCGTGCTTCCGTCCGCCGAGCGCTCAGCGCAGGAGCACCGCCCGCTCGGCGGCGCTCCACGCCGTGCTGGTGACGACGTACAGCGCGGCGGCCAGCGGCACCACGGCCACGGTGACGAGCGTGAAGAAGGACATGAACGGCATGACCTTGGTGATCGCGCCGACGCCCGGAACCGGTCCTCCCGCGTCGCCGGCGGGCTGCACCGGATGCGCGGCCATCGACCGCCGGGTGAGCCGGTAGCTGAAGGTGGCGACCCCCGCCACGACCGCGAACAGCGCCACGTACACGAGCCCCGCCCCGCCGAGGGGTCCGCCGTCGCCGAGCGCGTCGGCCCAGCGGCCGCCGAGCGGCGCGGCCAGGAGCTGGTGGGAGAGGAGCCCGTTGGCCCGGCCGCCGATCTCCGGGCTGGAGAAGACGTGGTAGAGCAGGAAGAACGCGGGCAACTGCAACAGGCTGGGCAGGCATCCGGACAGCGGGGACACCTTCTCCTCGGCGTGCAGTTCGAGCACGGCCCGCTGGAGCCGCTCGGGGTCCCTGGCGTGCTTGCGGCGCAGCTCGGCGACGCGCGGCTGCAGTTCGGCACGCGCCTTCTGGCCGCGCGCGGCGGCCCGGGACAGCGGGTGGACGAGAAGTCGTACGAGCGCGGTGAACAGGACGATGGCGGCGGCCGCGGCCGAGGCGCCGAACAGGGGCTGGAGCAGGTCGGCGAGGTGCTCGACCAGGTGGGCGAAAACGGACATGGGGGTGAGCCCTCCGGGGGTCTCGTCGTGCCGGGTGGAGAGGTGGCGGCAGGACGACACGACCGGCGTGGGACCGGGTGCTCGGACTTACGGGATCGGACGTACGAGATCGGACGTACGAGATCGGTCGTACAGGATCGGACGTACGGGATCGGATGTGACGGGAGGAGCCGGGCCCTACGCGGTGGTCGCCGGGAGGGCGTGTCCCGGCGCTCGGGGCCTGCGGCGGCCGGGGGCGTCGGGATCGCGCTGCGGCAGGAAGGCCGTACGCAGGTCACGGTCCCTGATGGCGGTGCGCACCCGGGTGGGCGGCACGGCGGGCACGCAGCGGGCGGCGATGACGGCGCACACGGCGAGCGCGGAACCGACCGCGGTGGTCGCGGCGAGGGCGACGGTGGCGGAGAGGGTGCCGGCGTCGACGAGCGCGACGGGCAGGAGGACCAGCAGCAGGACGAGAAGGGGACGCAGGAGGCGCGGGGCTGCCGGTCGGTTCCCGGTCGGCGTCGGCCGCATCGACGACTCCCCCCTCTCGCACGCACGTTTGTCCGAAGTTCGGATCTCCCAGTTATACAGGACGCCCTGGGCGCCCAGGAGGTCCAGGACGCCCAAGAGGTCCAGGGCGCCCAGGAGGTCCATGACGTCCAGGCCGTCCCGCGGTTCCTCCGCCCGGGAACGGCCCCCTCGCGTCCAACCCTCGTCACCCCACGGCAGTACGGTGTCCCCCATGCGCCCCGACACGCCCGCCGAGAACGTCGACCACGCCGCCGAGGCGGCCCGCCTGGAACGGACCGCCGGCCTCTACCCCGAGGACGCCGAGGCCCTGCTGCTGCGCGCCGCCGCCCACCTGGAACTGTCCGGCGACCGCCCGGCCGCGACCGGGCTCTACGACCGCCTGCTGTCGCCCGACGCCCCTTCCGCGCCGCTGGACAACCCCTCCCTGGTCCGCGCCCTGAAGGCGTCGAACCTCTGGGAGTACGACCACGAGGCGGAGGCCAGGGCGATCATCGACGGCGTGCGTGCGGCGGCGCCGCGCGACCCGGCCCCCTGGGTGATCGTGGCCGAGGCCCTGGCGGCCCACGACGAGCTGGAGGCGGCGCACGAGACGTTCACGGAGGGCGTCCGCCTGCTCCTCACCGACGTACCGGAGCCCCCGTACGCCACCCATCCCCTCCTCTACGGCCGCCACCGCGTCCGCCGCATGCTGGGCCTGGCCCACGACGAGTGGGACACGCTGGCCGACACCCTGCACTCGATGCCGGTCTCCCTGGACGAGCTGCACGACCCCAAGCGCGTCTGGTCCCTCGGCTCGGACGACCCGGCGGACCTGGAGGCCGAGATCTCCCGCCTCCGCGCCGAGCTGGGCGCCTACCGCGAGGCCCTGTCCCGCCCCTTCCCGGTGGCCATGCTCCACTGGCCGGCCGGCGAGCTGGCGGAACTGGTCGAGGCGTACCCGCCCCTCGCCGCCGAGTACCCGTCGTACGAGGAGCACCTGGCGACGACGGAGGCGGCCCTGCGCGAACTGGCCTCGTCGGGCACCCCGAACCTGGGCGTGGTCCCGGGCACGGTCCCGTCCTACGAGGCGTTCGCGGCATCGGAGGGCGCGTCCCCGGCCGACCCGGCCCTGCTCCCGCAGTACGCGACGACACTGGCGGCCCGCGGTCTCGCGGTGGCGTGGCCCCCGCAGCGCGGGTCGGCGTGCTGGTGCGGCTCGGAGCGGGCGTACGGGGAGTGCCACGGGGGCTGAGCACGGTGGGCGCGGACCGAGCCGGCGCGTGGTCGCCCTCGACGTCCGTCACCGGGCGGTCGAGCACGAGCAGGACGGCGCGGCGGGCGAACCCGTGTACCGCGCCGCCGGCCCGGACTCACGAGAACAGCCACTCGTGCTCCTCGCCCCGCAACACCTTCTGCACCACCTGCGCGAACTCCTCCGCCACCGGGCACTGGCCCATCCCGCGCGTGGGCATCTTCGCGAGCACCGTCGCGTACGCACCGCCGTCCTTGGTGGGCTTGCGCCAGGCGATCTCGCAGCTCGACGTGTCGGCGTCGGCGGCGATGATCGCTTCGGGCAGGCCCTCCAGAGGCAGGTCCTCGTCGGGTTTGGTGGCGGTGACGAACATGTCGACCGGCTTGGGTGCGTAGGCGAGCGTGAAGGAGAAATCCACGTCGACGCCCCACTTGGCCGATGCCCAGGTGCAGGTGCGCACCTCGGCCGAACCCCTCGTGTACCCGCCTGCCGTGCCGGTGTCGGTGAGGTCGAACTGACGGATGACCGAGTTGTCGATGATGTCGCACGGCCGTCCGCTCGTGGCGGCGGCGTTCGCCGTGCCGGTCGCGGAGGAGGAAGAGGGCTTGTCCGAGCCGGAACCACTGCCGGGCGCGTCGGGCCACGCCGTCACGCCCCAGACCACGCCCGCGGCGGCGAGAACCCCGGCCGCGGCGGCCGCCGTGTACCGCTGGGGCCTCGTCAGGGTTCTGCGAGCGCTCCGGAGCCCTTCGCTGCGGCCGGCTGTCCGCTCGGCCTCGGGCGGCAGCAGCAGCGTCGCCGCCCGCCGCTCCTCGATCATCGCGTTGACGCTCTCCGGCAGCCACCGGGTGTCGTCGGCCGAGGTGGCAAGACGGTCGAGCACGGCGGCGAGCGTGGGGCGCTCGGCCGGATCGGCGGCCAGGCACCGCTCGATGAACGGGGCGAGGTCGGAGGGCACGCCTGCCAGGTCGGGGTCCTCGTGGATCGTGCGGTAGAGAACGACTTCGGGACGCCCCTTCCCGTACGGTGCGTGCCCGGTCGCGGCGAAGGCCAGGACGCAGCCGAGCGCGAAGACGTCCGACTCGGGACCGGTGGCCAGGCCGCGGGCCTGTTCGGGCGACATGTAGCCGGGGGTGCCGATGGCCGACTGCGTCAACTGGGTGGTGCCGGACGTGCCTTCCAGGGCGCGCGCGATACCGAAGTCGATGACGCGCGGGCCGTCGTCGGCGACGATCACGTTCGCCGGCTTGAGGTCCCGGTGGACGAGCCCGGCCGCGTGCACCGCCGCCAGCCCCTCGGCCAGGCCGGAGCCGAGAACCCGCAACGCCGTTCCCTTCAGGGCGCCCTGCTCCACGACCACTTGGTGCAGCGAAGGGCCGGGGATGTAGGCGGTGACGAGCCACGGCGGGTCGCCCTCCGGATCGGCGTCGACGACCTGCGCGGTGTAGAACCCGCCGACCTTCCGCGCCGCGGCCACCTCCTGTGCGAAGCGGCGCCGGAACTCCGTGTTGCTCGCGAGCTCCGGATGGACCAGCTTGACGGCGACGAGCCGGCCGCCGGGGGAACGGCCGAGGAAGACCTGACCCATCCCGCCCCGGCCCAGGCGGTGCAGCAACTGGTACGGGCCGATCTCACGCGGGTCGTGGGCGCCGAGGGGTTGCGTCACTGAACGTCCCAGAGCTGGACGACGGTCTGCTTCTTGGCGTCCTCGAAGGTCGCCGCCAGCGTCTTCCCGTCCGGGCTGAAGGCGATGTTCCCCGTCCCTTCGTCGCCCCCTTTCGCCGAGACGGCCTCCTTGTGCGAGTCCGCGTCCCAGAGGGTGACCCGGCCGTGGGCCACCGCGGCGATCAGCTTCCCGTCCGGACTGAAGGCCACCGCGCTGTAGCCGTCGCTGGTCTCACCGGGCGAGGCGAGCCACTTGCGCGAGGCGACGTCCCACACCTCCACGCCGCCGTACGCGCACGCGAGGGTCCTGCCGTCCGGGCTGAAGGCGAGGCCGCTCACGCCGAAGGTCTCCTTGCTCCGCACCCGTTCGGTCGCGAGCTCCCGGTACTGGCCCGAGGAGACGTCCCAGAACACCAGCCCGCCCTCCAGGTCCCTGCGGTAGCCCGCGACGAGGGTCTTGCCGTCCGGGCTGTAGGCCACGCTCGTCACCCAGCTCGTGGAGGTGCCGCGGCCCGCCCCGACCACCAGCTCCTCGACCGGCTTCCCGGACCGCACGTCCCACACCGGTACCTTCCCGATGGCGCCCTCGCCGTTGCAGGCCGCCGCGACGGACCGGCCGTCCGGGCTCAGCGCGATCCCCCACAGCGGCATCAGGCCGCCCCCGCCGGTGGGCTCCGTCTTCAACTCGGCCACCGTCTTCCCCGACGCGGGGTCCCATACCGTCACTCCGCCGACGTCCGGGGTGTAACTCCCGCCGTCGGCGATGCCGAGGTACGTGTTCCAGTGGTAACCGGCGGCGAGAACCCCGCCGCGCGGGCTGTAGGCGACGCCGTGCAGCTCCCCCGTGGCCTTCTCGACCTTGAGCTCGTCGGTCTCCCGGCCGGAGGCGACGTCGAAGAGCCTCAGTCGCTCGACTCCGCCGACGGCCAGGGACTTCCCGTCCGGGCTGAAGCCGAAGGGAGCCCTGTCGTCGACCTTGCCCAGCGACACCTTCTTCTTCGGCAGGAGCTTGACGGCAGCCGGCAGTGCGGCATCGCCCGCCCCCTTCGACCCGAGGTCCCCACCGGCCCCCTTGCCGTCTCCCTCGTCCTCGTCCTCGCCGCCGAGGCTCATCACCACGGGCACCGCCACCGCCGCGACGGCGACCGCGCCGACGGCGGCGAGCAGCCCGCGGCGCCCCATCGGCTTCGCACCGCGAGGGAGCTTCTGCGTCTGCTCCCGCAGTTCCCCGGCCATCGCGGCGACGGCCGGTGGCAGCCACGGCCGCCCGTCGGCCCCACCGGCCCCGGCCCCACCGGCCCCGGCGGACGCCCCCGCCCCGGCGGACCCGGCAGGCCGGTCCGACGGGGTGGCGAGGCGTCGCAGCACCTCCGGGAGTCCCGGCCGCGCGCCGGGGTCCTTGGCCAGGCAGTCCCGGACCACACCGCGCAGGCCCGCCGGGACACCGGTGAGGTCCGCCTCCTCGTGCACGATCCGGTGCAGCGCCCCGGACCCGGCCTCGCCGCCGAAGGGCGGGCGGCCCGTGGCGGCGAAGACGAGCACCCCGGCGAGGGAGAACACGTCGGACGCGTACGCGGACGCGGGTCCGGCGGGCTCGCCCCCGCGAATCCGCTCGGGAGCGATGTACCACCCGAAGGCCCCTCCCACCGTCATGGAGGGATGGGCCGCGTCGAGCGCCCTGGACACGGCGAAGTCGGTGAGGCGTGGCCCGTCCTCGCCGAGGATCACGTTGCCCGGCTTGAGGTCCCCATGGCTGAGCCCGGCCCCGTGCACAGCGGCGAGTCCCTCGGCCAGCCCGGCCCCGAGCACCCGTACGGCTTCACCGGGGAGCGGCCCGTGCGCGTCCACGGCGGCCTGGAGCGAGGGCCCGGCGATGTAGGCGGTGGCGAGCCACGGCGGCTCCCCTGCCTGCCCGGGGTCCGCGTCCGCGTCGACGACCTGGGCCACGTAGAACCCGTTCACCCGCAGCGCACCCGCCACCTCCCGCGCAAGGGCGCGCCGGAACTCCGGGTCTCTCGCGAGTTCCTCCGACACGACCTTGACGGCCACGGATCTGCCCCCGGCGGGAGCGGGCCAGGTACACCTCGCCCATGGCTCCACGGCCCAGAGTGGCCATCAGTTGGTACGGGCCGACGCGGCGCCGCTCGTTCTCCCCCAGTAGCTGCATAACCCGCTGTGTCCGTTCCGTCGAGAGTGGGTTGCGTGCCTCCGAACCACGCGGAGCGTAACGGGACCGGTCGTCTGGGTTAAAGGCCGCGTGAAACCAACCGGGTTCTGTGACAAGGACGTTCAGAAATCCGGACAACGTCACGACACAGACGTCGGCGCCCACGCCCCGTGCCTGCCACGAGAGGGCGCCGCCCGCCGATTCGGCCACTCGCCGAGTGGCGGCGCGCCGAGCTCGTCAGGAACACCTCCCGCGACACCGTGGCGCCGGGCCGGGCCGGGCCGGGAGCACGAAAGCGCGGTGGCCGCCCGGCGAGTGCACCGGCGCCGAGAACCGGTCCCCCGGGAGCGATGAGATCGGGCGCCGCCGGTCGTCTACAGGTGCGAGAGCCTCACCGGCGACGGCGAGGCACCGCCACCGGAGGAGGCACGACGACATGAGCACCGAGCAGACGCCCACCGCGGCCGGCCAGGGCTTCTCCTACACCCTGACCCGCACCCTCGACGCCCCCGCGTCCCGGGTCTGGGCCGCCTGGACCACTCCCGACCAGTACGCCCGCTGGGCCTACGCCGTCCCCGGCTCCGTGGAGATGGACGTCCGCCCCGGCGGCACCTGGAAGGCAACGATGCGCACCCCCGACGGCACGGAGATCCCCCTGACGGGCTCCTACGCCGAGGTCGCCGAGCCGCGCCGCCTGACCATCGGCATGGACGTCCCGGGCCGCCCGGACCCGGCGACGATGACCCTCGAACTGACGGAGCAGGGCCCGCGCAACACGGTCATCACCCTCCACCAGACCTGCGACACGGCGGAGGAACGGGACGGCGCGGAACAGGGCAGCGGGATGCTGCTGGACGGCCTCACGGCGTTCCTGACGGACGGCACCCCGGGAACCTGACGCCTCCCCGGCCCCGCTCTCCCGGTCCCTCCCCGGTCCCTCCCCGATCCGGTCTCGGGTCAGTTGATGATCTCGCCCCGGCCCTCCAGCGCCATCGTGGCCAGCCGCTCCCGCCACTTCTGTAGGGCCTCGGGCGTCAGCCGCGTCCAGTCGTCGACCTCACCGACGATCCGGAGCGGTGCCCTGCTGCGGTAGGAGCGGGTCGGGTTCCCCGGGAACTTCTTGTCGGTCACGTTCGGATCGTTCTCGAACTCCCCGGTCGGCTCCACCTCGTACACCCGCGGAACCCCGTCACCGGCGGCGAGCTCCGCGGCCAGCCCGGCGCCGTCGCGCAGGGCGGTGAAGTAGACGTACTTCATCACGACCTCGGGCCGGTAGTTCGAACGAAAACCGGCGGTGAGCCGATCCCCGACACTCAGTTCCGCCTTCGTACCGTGGAAGAACGGTCCTTCGTCCAACGGGTGAGTCATGGGGGCACGTTATCAATGGTCGTTGTCAGTGGCTCCTGCTACAACTGCCTCCACATCCGCACGGTGGTGAAAGGGGTCGGGGTGGAGCAGTCGGGGGGCCGGGAGCAGCCGGTCGCGGGGGTCTACGAGCAACTGATCACGGACCAGGTGCACAGTGAACTGGAACGTCTTGAGGCTGCGGGTTGGAAGGCCATCGACGTCGAGGTCGGTGCAGAATCGTCACCCCATGTGCTGGCCCGGCACGTCGCCGACATAGTGACCCGTCGTCTCAGCCAACTTCGCCCGGAAGACCGAGTCCCCTTCGCGAATCGAGTTCTTGATTCCCTTGCGGCCGACGTCGATGGGCAGAGCGGTGCGGAATCCGTCAGCAGCATCGTCAAGGGGCCTCGCCAGTTGCTGGCTCTGGCGGAGCAGGAGGCACCGGGCGCCTATGCGATCCGCCCGCTCACCCCTCTCTCCGAAACATCACTTCTCACCAACTCCCCCGAGGACCTCAACCTGGGCTCGGAGTTGCGGGCCGAATTGGCCACGGCGGATCGCATCGATCTGCTCTGTGCCTTCGTGAAGTGGTACGGCATCCGCGTGCTGGAGGACTCCCTCCTCGCAGCAAAGGAGCGGGGCGTCCCGATCCGGATCATCACCACGACCTACATGGGTGCCACGGACCGGCGCGCACTCGACCGCCTCGTACGTGAATTCGGCGCCACCGTGAAGGTGAACTACGAGACCCGCTCGACGCGGTTGCACGCCAAGGCTTGGCTCTTCCGACGCAAGACGGGATTCGACACGGCGTACGTCGGCAGCTCGAACCTCTCCCGCGCTGCGCTGCTGGACGGTCTGGAGTGGAACGTACGGCTGTCGTCGGTGGCCACACCAGCGGTGATGGACAAGTTCGAGGCCACTTTCGACGCCTACTGGAATGACGTGGCGTTCGAGACGTACGACCCGGATGAGCACGGTGAGCGGCTGGACGAGGCCCTGGCCCGGGCGGGTGGTACGGCGTCGAGCACCGAGTTCAAGATCAACCTGTCCGGCCTCCAGGTACGCCCCTTCCCACACCAGCGGGACATGCTGGAGCGTCTGACCGCCGAGCGCGAGATCCGAGGGCGGCACCGCAATCTACTGGTCGCGGCCACCGGCACCGGGAAGACCGTGATGGCCGCCCTCGACTACCGCGAGCTGAGTCGTCAGGCGACCTCCGGCCGACCCAAGCTGCTGTTCGTGGCGCATCGCAAGGAGATCCTCAAACAGTCCCTGCGGACCTACCGCGAGGTGTTGGTCGACGCGTCGTTCGGCGAGTTGCTGCATGGCGGAGCCGATCCGCAGGAGTGGACCCACGTATTCGCCAGTGTCCAGTCCCTCAACGTGCGGAGGCTGGAGCAATTGGCCCCCGACCACTTCGACGTCATCGTCATCGATGAGTTCCACCACTCCCCGGCCGATACGTACCGACGCGTGATCGAGCACTTTGCGCCCAAGGAGTTGCTGGGTCTCACCGCCACTCCCGAGCGGACGGACGGACGCAACGTCCAGGACGAGTACTTCGACGGCCGCATCGCCGCCGAGATGAGGCTCTGGGAGGCCCTGGAGAACGACCTCCTGTCTCCCTTCCACTACTTCGGCATCCCCGACGGTACCGACCTCACGAACCTCACATGGCAGAAGGGTTCGTATGCTGATCAGGAGCTCGGCAACCTCCTGACGGGCAACGACGCACGAGCTCGCATCATCGTCAAGCAGGTCCGGGACAAAGTCTCCGATCCCGGTGCCATGCGCGCGCTCGGCTTCTGCGTCACGAAGGCGCATGCGCACTTCATGGCCGAGTTCTTCCGCAAGGCCGGCTTCCGAGCCGTCGCGCTCGACAGCGACTCACCGGCGGAGGTTCGAGCCCGAGCACTCTCCGAACTCCAAGCAGGTGAGCTCCAGGTCATCTTTTCGGTGGACCTGTTCAACGAGGGCCTCGACATCCCGGACGTGGACACACTCCTCCTCCTGCGGCCTACCAACAGCGCCACCGTCTTCCTCCAGCAACTGGGGAGGGGACTGCGGCGTACTGACACGAAGCCGGTGCTCACGGTCCTCGACTTCATCGGGCAGCACCGAGCGGAGTTCCGCTTCGAAGAGCAGTTCCGGGCCATGACCAACCTGTCGCGCAATCGGCTGGTCGAGCACATGGAACGGGGCTTTCCGCAGTTGCCGTCCGGCTGCCAGATCATCCTGGAGGGTAAGGCCAAGAAGCTGGTCCTCGACAACATCAGGACCCAGTTGACCGCCACGGTGAAGACGCTGGTGAAGGAGGTCAAGGAGTACAGCACTCCGCTCCTCGCCGAGTATCTCCACGAGAGTCGTCGGGAGATCAAGGAGCTGTACAAGAGCAACAACTCCTGGACCCTCATTCTGCGCCGTGCGGGTCTGGCCGCCGAACCTGCCCCGCCGGGCGAGGATGCGCTACTCAAGCGGGTTCACGCCTTCCTGCACGTGGACGACCCCGAGCGTGCGCGGGCATACCGGAATCTACTGGCAGACGACGCCCCGCCATACGAGGAGCTCGACCAGCTCGGACAGGCTTATGCCCGCATGCTCTTCTTCAACCTGTGGGACAACGCGGGTGGGTTCACGAGCTACTCGGAGGGCCTGGCAACCCTGCGTCCGCAACGAGCCCTTAGGGATGAGCTCCGGCAAGTGCTGTCATACGTGATCGACCGAGCCGACCACGTACCGATTCCACTGCCCGATGACCTCGGCGCCGTACCGCTGAAGGTCCACAGCTCGTACAACCGCTCGGAGATCCTTGCCGCCCTCGGTATCGCCAGGTTCGGTGGCCAGATGCCGCGGTCTTTCGCCCAGGGTGTGCAGTGGGCGGAGGAGTTCCAGACCGACGCGCTGCTGATCACACTCGAAAAGGACGAGAAGGACTTCTCACCCACCGTCCGATACAAGGATTACGCGATCAGTCCGAACCTCTTCCACTGGGAGTCCCAGAACGCGACCTCCCCGGACTCCGCCACCGGCAAGCGGTACCAGCAACACGCCGGTCGCGGCACCCACGTCCTGCTGTTCATGCGCCGCTACGCAACAACGGACACGGGCAAGTCCCAGCCCTGGATGCTCCTGGGCCCGGCAACCTACGTGGAGCACAGCGGCAGTAAGCCGATGGCGATCACCTGGCACCTCGACCACCCGCTCCCGGCCGACGTGTGGTCCTACTGCGCAGCGATCCAGGCGAGTTGAGCCGCGCGCGTCGTCCTCGACCGGGATAGCTCAGGGCAGTCGCACTTCGCACTCCGCGTCGAAGTGCGACTGCGCCTGATCCAGCACGTCGTCTACGTCCCACCCTTGCGCGCAGAACCAGTAGAGGAGGTCGGTGATGGCATTGATCGCGGCGTCTTGGCCCCGAGCCGTCGCCAAACGGCCCTGGTCAACCGGCTCCGGGGTCTTTCCTGAACCGCCGTACAAGCTCAACACGTCCACGGCCCGGGCGAGTCGCGGCATCGGCGTGCACCGACGCGCCGTGACGGTGCAGTCCACACGGAACTCGCACCATGTCACCTTGTGATCACCGGCGAGTTCTACGCCCCAGCGATCACTCAGGGCGTCGACCAATGCCATCCCCCGGCCCGACTCCGCGTCAAGGCTCGCGCAGGTGAGCGTGGGGAGAGCGCGAGCATCGGGGTCTTGGACCTCGATGCGCAGACGAGGGCCACCGAGCGAGGCGACGAGCATGGACGGCGCCCCCGGCCCAACGTGCTTGATGACGTTGGCGACGAGTTCGCTGGCGCAGGTCTCGGCTGTATCCGTCAGATCGGTCAGCCCCCAGTACTCCAGGTGGACTCTCAGCGCACGCCGAAGTGCCCCCACCTGGTCGGCCACGGCCAGAAACTGCAGCCTCCAAGGCCGCATGGGCTGCCATAGAGCGTCGTTCATCCCTTGCAACTCCCCACCATCAACGCCTCACTGTGACGACTTCGCGACACAGAGTTGCATTGAAACTCTCGAAATGGAACTCTCATATCGCTCGAGTAGGGGCACGATGCCTCGCCGCACGCCCCCAGCGCACACCTTCTTGCCGCGACCACCGGCTGGGCGCCACGATCTACCGGACCACATGCGAAGGGCTGAGGACATGGCAGTCGGACCCACCACCCGCAGGCGTCAACTGGGCGCTGACCTGCGACGGCTTCGGGAACGCACGGGACTCACCCTCGAAGAGGCGGGTGCCCGGGTCGGCATTTCGAAGGCGACGTTGAGCCGCTACGAGACCAAGGAGGGCG
This sequence comes from Streptomyces sp. NRRL F-5650, assembly GCF_000721365.1. Taxonomy (NCBI): domain Bacteria; kingdom Bacillati; phylum Actinomycetota; class Actinomycetes; order Kitasatosporales; family Streptomycetaceae; genus Streptomyces; species Streptomyces sp. NRRL F-5650. The sequence continues at coordinate 119,001 of NZ_JOGV01000015.1, forward strand.
CCGTCAAGTGGCCGGCCGTAGACGCCCTGTGTCGTGAGTACTCGGCCACGGACGACGAGCGCCTGGCACTGGTCGAACTAGCGAAGGGTGCCAAGATCCAGGGGTGGTGGCGGTCTCTGGCCGATTCCATCCCGGATTCCATGAACTTGATGCTGACCTTGGAAGACGAGGTCGTACGCGAGGATCACTACGCGTGCATGTACATTCCGGGGCTTCTCCAGACCCGCGCCTACGCGGAGGCGGTCCATCGCGCATCAGAGATGCAGTGTGACGAACGCGAAGTCCAGCACATGGTTGACATCCGCATGAAGCGACAGGAGTTACTGGAGCGCGACGAGCCCCCGCGCATCTGGTGCGTAATCGACGAAGCCGCGCTCCGACGCCAGGTCGGCGGACGTGAGGTCATGCGGGAACAACTCGCCCACCTGTTGGCCTGCGCGGAACGACCACACATCACCGTCCAAGTCCTTCCGTTCTCCCTGGGAGCGCATGCGGCAGCCGTCGGGAGCTTCGTCACTCTCCGCGGCCAAACTCGGGAACTGGACGTCGTCTATGTGGACCTCCTCGGCGGTGGCCTGTTCATGGAGAAGCCCGAGGAACTCGATCGATATAGGTTGGCCTTCGACTACCTCAGCGCCCAGGCGCTCGACCTCGAGTCCTCGGTCGACCTCATTGACCGGTTCAGCAAGGAGTGAGTCTTGATAGCAGGCGACACGGAGCCGCGCTGGTTCAAGTCCTCGTACAGCGGGGGCAGTGGCACTGAATGCGTTGAGTGCGCGTACGTCTCACGCGGTGCGTTGGTGCGCGACTCGAAGTACGTCGAGGGGCCAAGTCTCAGTGTGCGGCTGAGCACGTGGCGTGTGTTCATCGACGCGGTGCGGCACAACGGACAGCCTTCTTCCTGAGCTCCGATGAGGACTTGTCCTCTTCACGTCACGCGCAAAGACTGGTGAACACCGTGGAGACCCGTGCGCCCCGCCCCTTGCCGTTGCAGACGTTCGGTGATGTACGAGCGGCCCTACGCGCGGGCCACGGCCCCTCGAACGGAGTCGCGGCATTCGAGGCCGACCTCCAACGGGCGCTGGACGGCTCGTCGGAAACAGACCTGACGGCCGTAGCGGCAGTACTCGTGGACTATCGCGGTCGAATCCGCCTGTACCAGGACCCCGACTTCGATGTCGCCGTCCAGGAGGGCATCGACCTCACATTGCGGCTGAAGCGGGAGGCTTGCGGGGAGTCGCAATGCATCCCCGGCCGACGAGTCTGAGTCGGCGAGGGGCCGTTCAGGTCGAAAGGAGGCGTCAGTGCCGGAACTTGTGCTGTGGGACATCGACCACACGCTGATGGCGACCAGAGGGCTCGGGCGCGAACTCTGGGCCGAGGCGTTCGAGCAAGTGACGGGCACGGCGATGCGCCAGCAGGCGTCGGTGACGGGGTCGACGGAACGAGTGATCCTCCGGGAGACGGCACGCCTGCACGGCATCCCCTACACCGAGGACCTGTTCGCAGCCTTCGCCGAGGCCCTCGGCACGGTTCACGTCCGCCGTGCGGCTGAGCTCAGGGTGCGGGGACACGCGTTGCCAGGCGCTGCGGAGGTCCTCGCGGCGCTCTCCGAGCGCGGCGTGCGTCAGTCGGTCGTGTCGGGAAACGTCCGCGCGGCAGCCGAGGTCAAGCTGGCTGCGTTCGGCTTGGGCGGTCACATGGTCTGGGACGAGGGGGCGTACGGCGAGGACGGGGAAGGCCGTCCGGAGCTGCTCCGTAAAGCGCTGGCCCGGGGAGGTGTTCAGGGCTCCGCAGCGGTGTTCTTCGGTGATACTCCGGCCGATGCCGCGGGCGGGCGGGAGGCGGGAGTCCGGGTCGTCGCGGTGGCCACAGGCCGGGCTTCGGTCGAGGAGTTGCGAGCGGCCGGTGCCGCGGTTGTTCTCGAATCCCTCTCGGACGTTCCCGCTGTGCTGGCCGCTGTCGGGGCCTGACCGACGGCCGTTCCACGGGGCAACGTGGCGTCGTGAGATCGTCGTCATGCCTGGGGGATTCTCTGCTCTGCGGCGGCCTTGGAAGCTGCGCGCGTCCGCTGCCGACCGACCGGGCCAGACCTCGGGTAAGGGGGACGGGCCAAACGGCCCGCCCCCGTCCAGCCGTACGGAGTCGTCAGGCGAGGGCCAGCCGGGCCTCGGCCTTCTTCGTGCCGGCGAAGGAGTGGGAGAACTGCTTGCGGACGCCGGAGTTGCAGGCCTCTGCACGCTTGGTCTGGCCGTTGCCGCCCACGATGCGGACCACGGCGCACTTGCCGTCCGTGCGGGTGTCCTCGACCCAGCCGGACACCGTGACCTTGCCGCCCGAGCAACGCAGCGTCCAACTCGCCTCCGCACCGCTGATCTTCGGGGAGGCGGACGACGGGCAGGTGGCGGCGTTCGCCGGGGCGGCGGCGCCCAGGGCGAGCCCGCCGGCGAGCAGGACGGCGGAGAGGGCGGACGTCACGGTCTTGCGGACTGCGGACATGGAAGTACCCCTTAGAGAGAGTGAGTTGGAGGGTGTTCGGCGGGACAGGACCGGCTCGTTGCTTGCGTTCCGGAGCCGCGCCGCCGGTGTGGCCGGGCGGTGCGTCCGGGAACGCCGGTCGTCCCGTCCTCAGCATGTCCGGCGGAATCGGACGGCGAGCACGATGCGCGAAGCTCTTCCATGTGCATCCATGCATGCCCGTGCCGCACGTACGGGGCGGGCTGCGACCTGCGGTTATGCGGCAGTCATGAGGGAGGTACCGGCGAACGGTTCTCGGAGCGCTGGTAGTCGGGTGAGCTGACGGGTGGGCGCTGGTTGACGAGCAGGGCGAGCCAGGTCGCCCGGTCCGTCTCTCCTGTCACCGGGAGGCCATGGGTGCGCTGGAACACCTTCAGGTCCTCTGCCGTCGCCGCCGTGAAGTGTCCCGAGACCGCCGTGGCTCCCAGGCCGACGTTGTTCAGGAGGTCCTGTACGGCCCGTACGGCCGGGCCCGTGTCACCCGGCTCGACCTGTTCCAGCAGTTCCGGCCAGGTGTGGTTGCCCACCTTGCCGTCGGCCTGGAGCTGGTGCTTCTCCTGGAAGTCCATGACCGCTTCGTGGGTCGTCTCCTCGAACCGGCCGTCGGCCCGCACGTCGTAGCCGTGCTCCTTCAGCAGGTACTGCAGGGCGCGGCCCCACGCGTACCTGTCCACGGCGTCCTTGTCCATGTACAGCAGCGGCCATTCCTCCGATGCCTGGTCCGACCGGTCCGTCCGGTCCGTCCGGTCCGTCCGGTCCGTCCGGTCCACCGCGTCGGCGCCCGCCGCGCCGGGCTCCCCGGCCCGGGAGTCGGCCTGTCCGGTCGGGGCGAGCCACTCGTTGACGTGCAGGCCGGTCACGAAGGCCACGGCCGCCGTGATCCCGAGGGCAAGGAGGGGGCGAGCCCGGCGGAAGCGAGGGCCGCGCCCGGTGGAGGTGGCGGACGCACCGGCGGCGGACGCACCGGCGATGGAGGTGCCGGCGGTGGAGGTGCCGGCAGGGCTGCCCGTGCCCCCGGGTGCTGTGCCGAGGGAGGCGCCCGTGCCGTCGGCGGCGGGGGCCGGGCCGGGGTGGATCGCGCGCTGCCTGCTGTTCCACTCCAGGGCGGACCTGCTCAGCGACCTGGCCAGGTCCAGTTCCGTTGCCGGTGCCCGCAGGTGGGCGTGCAGGGCTTCCACGATCCCCAGGGGCGCCGTGGACGGGTGTTTCGGGTTCAGGTAGCGCGACAGTGTCGTCTGGTCGATGCCCAGACGTGCGGCCAGTGCCTGCTGTGTGGGGCGCCTGCCGTCGGACGAGCCACCCGCGCCCTCCCACCACCGCCGGAGCAGCGCCGCCAGTTCTGCTCCCGGCTGCCGCTCCGGGTACCGGCTCCCTCGCTCGTGTGTCATGGCTCGCGTACCTCCCTGTCTTCGTACGGACAGGCGGGCGTCCATGTCGTTGGACCAACGCTGCATCAACGGCATAGCAGCAGGTCGCGAGCCTGCATAACGGCGGACATGGGGGCCTCGGCCTGCGGACGCGTGATCGTAACGAGGTGGCGGGCGGGCCGGAGCCCGCGTTCCCGTCGGCGCCCGGGTCACCGGGCGACCGGGGAAACGTTCACGCCGCTCAGGAAAGCGGCGGTCCCTCCGCCGTCGGGTCACGTCGCGGCGAGGAGGGGAGGGCCCGCGTTCATACGAAGGAGTGGCCGGGCGGGGAGCCGTCGGACCGGGGCGGGGGTCACTTTCGGGGCGCTCGGCCAGAGGCGTACGTCCGAGAGCGTCCGGGGGCGTACGTTCCGAGGTGTCCGGTGACGTACGTCTGAGGCGCCCGGTGACGTACGTCCGGCGCGTCCAAGGGCGCACGTCCGGGGCGTTCGGCTCTCGCCGCTCAGCCGCCGCAGTCGCTCCCGACCCGCGTCGGCGCCGTGAACGTCGTCGGGCGCGGGTCCGACAGGATGGCCGGCAGGGTCAGTTCCCACCAGTCGGAGATGCGCGCTCTGAGTGCCTCACGGCCGTCCAGTGCCTCGGTGAGCGTGCAGAAGCCGAAGAACGCGCGGACCAGGGTCCGGGCGGTGGCGGCGGGGCGGACGTGGGCGGCCAGGTGACCGCTGTGCCGGGCCTGGGCCAGGAGGCGGGTCACGGCGGTCGTCCAGAGCACGAAAGGGTCGGGAAGGCGCGCGTTGATGGTCTCGCGCTCCGCCCAGAGACGGGCACCCGCGCGGGTCAGGGAGTCCTCGGCAAGGGCGCGGGCGATCTCGTGGCTCAGGACGACGAGACGCTCCAGTGGCGGCACGGTGCGGTCGACGTAGCACCTGGCGAGCGCGGGCCAGGTGGCGAAGCCGTCCTGGACGACGGCGAGGGCGATGCCCTCCTTGCTGGTGTAGTGGAAGTACACGGACCCGCTGGTGCGTCCGGACCGGTTGCTTATGTCGTTGACGCTGGTCCCCGCGTAACCGTTCTCGGCGAAGAGGCAGGCGGCCGCCTCCAGAAGTGATCTGCGGGTTGCTCTGGCCCGTTCCTGCAAGATTCCATACTTTCCGCTCGTCTTGAAATGAGTGAGGGAAAATCTAATGCGCCCGCGTACGCCCGGAGCAATCAGGCGTCAACGTACGCGGTTCCTCCGCATTTCTTTCGATGGTGCACGCTTTCGAGTGGCGCGTGACCTCGGGGAGGGATTTTCCCGGTCGGCGGACCCCCGCGGCTCTCGCGAGCCGGCCGGTGACATCCGCCTTCGTTTCACCGCCAAGTCGCTTGGCCCGCACCTTATCTGACGGACAACCAGGTCATACGCCCAGCCTTGCGCTCCAGCAGCACATACATCACGCGCATCAGCCGGTCCAGCCACTCGAAATGATGATTGCCCTCTATTTGGAGCCAGAAATAACGTAGTCGTCGCAATGTTTTCCTTTTGCGGCTGATGCCCCAAATTGCGGAGGAGGACACCGTGACGCCGATCTCACACACACTGTCGGACTGGTCTCCCGAGGCCATCGTCTTCGACTGCGACGGCACCCTGATGGACACCGAACGCCACTGGCAGGACGCTCGTACGCGGGCCTTCCGCGACTTCGGGCTGCTGCCCCCGCCGGGTTTCGCCGAGCGGGCCAAGGGGGTGCACTACGTCGACTGCGGCCGCCTGATGGCGCAGGAGACGAACAAGCCCGACCTGGCCTCCGAGCTCGCCACCGCCCTGCTCGAACACTTCCTGTCGCTCGTCGCGGAGGACCCGCTGACCATGCCGGGCGCCTCCGACTTCGTCCGCCTGTGCGCGCGCCGGCTTCCCCTGGCCGTCGCCAGCAACTGCCCGATGGAGGTCGTGGACGAGAGCCTTCTGCGCGCCGGGCTCCGCCGGTACTTCCGCCACGTCGTCGTGCCCACCGTGCAGCCCGGGGACTCCGGTGGACCGCGGCCGGTGCCGCCCGACGACGGTCCGGAGCGCACCGTACGGCCCAAACCGTGGCCCGACGTCTACAGCACGGCCGCCGAGCTGTGCGGAGTCGCGCCCACGACCGCTCTCGCCGTCGAGGACTCCCTCACCGGCATCGAGTCGGCGGCGCGAGCGGGTCTGCGGGTGCTGGGGGTGGGGCCCCTGCCCAGGGACGGCGACGGCGGACGGGCCGACGCCTGGACCCCGAGGCTGGATTCCGAGGAGCTGCTGTCGTGGACGAGGGAGCGGGTACCGGCGTCGTCCGGCGGCGCGCCCAGCCCGCCGGGAACGTCGGCGCAGCCGCGTTGAACCGCCCCGCGTGGCGGACGTGGACCCCGCGCCCGGCGGCCGGGTACGCGAGGTTGGGGGGATTCAAGGGGGGGGGGATTCAGG